>NZ_RJVA01000013.1:300000-473899 GCF_003751385.1 Desulfosoma caldarium
ATAAAGGAAGGCCGACTGGAACTCGGTTCAGAAGTGTTGCAGGTGCTGGAAACGCCGGGGCACGCGCCGGGGTCTGTCTGTTTTTACTGGCAGGAACCGGGGGTGCTCTTTTCCGGGGATGTGGTTTTTGTCCAGAGCGTAGGCCGCGTGGACCTGCCCGGCGGCCATGCGGGCTTGCTGGCCCGCAGCCTGGAGAAGATCATGTCTTTAGACAGTCAAGTTCTGTGCCCGGGACATGGGCCCGTGCTGGAAGGCCGTGGCGCCGTGAAAGAGAATTTTTATCTTATTCGCCAATACTTTTTCGCCCATCAGGCATCGCCGTCCTCGCCACAGTGACGTTGTGGCGCTCCCGGGTGAAGCGGCGAAGGGCATTCACCAACAAAGGGATCACTTTCCCGAATCGACCGAATTCATCGGCATGGCCTGCGCTGGCGTGTTTCCGCCAAAGCGTCCACGCCAAAGCGGGGACCAAGACATATTTCAGGATTCCTGGGAGCCAAGCGGTGCGGTTTCGGCAAGGGCGGCGAGCCACTGAGCCTTGAGGGCTTGGAGGGTATGGCCCGAGGCGCTGTAGGATTCCTGCCATTGAGGGTCCAGGGCGGGAGTCACGTGCACGGCGTCGCCGCGAACACCCTTTTCGGCAAGTTGAGCCAGAAGGCGCTGGCGTCGAGTCTCCCAACTCCGGTCGGCGTCGGCATGTTCGGCGGCAAGACGTTCCAGCCGATCGACAAAGGGAGCGTCCGCCGGGGACGCCAGGGCTCGAAAGGCGGAAAGGAACTTTTCCAAGGGTGTTTCCTCGCTCAAGAAGCCCAAAAGCCTTTGAAGCAGGCTTCGGCGCGCCTCTTCTCGATACGGTTCGGGGACGCTCCTCCAGGCTTCCATCATTTGGTCAAGCGTCCAGGCCCCGTCCACAAATCGCTGTACCATGCCCGGAACTTTTTCCAAGTGTTCCCGTTGTTCCATGGCGCGCCGTTCTTCGGGGGTGAGCACCAGATGCTTGGTCTTTTCCAAAACGATGTCCAGCGTGCTCTTGATTTCCGCCATGAGGTCTCCTCTTTTTTCGGTGCCGCATGCCGTTGTTGATCGGCAAACTTTATAGCGCCTTGACAGGACAGACGCAATCTCTTAAAGAGAAGCGGGTTCTTTAAGCGATATCAGATGGATAGACAATGATAAAAAAAGATTCTTCAAGCGCCGACTTCCTTTATAATGACAAAGGCTGAGGACGACCCCTTTAGGGCCCTCATGAGCGGTGGTCTCGATCCCAATTGGAGAGTGAGAAGGAAGAAACCATGCGAAAAGGGAGCAGAAAAGCGAAGTTGGTCATCATGACCGTGTGTGTGGCCTTGGCGGGATGGATGGCGTTGAGGGCCATGGCGACGGGGGCTGAAAAGGGTGTCTACGAGCAGTTGAGGCTCTTTAGCGATGTCCTGAACCTGGTGCAAGATCATTACGTGGAAGAGGTGGATTCCCAGAAGCTCATCTACGGGGCCATCAGCGGCATGTTGCGGGAACTGGACCCGCACTCGTCCTTTCTGCGGCCGGAAGACTACAAGGAGTTGGAAATTGAAACCAAGGGCAAGTTCGGCGGCATTGGCATTGAGATCACCATTCGCAACGGCGTGCTGACGGTGGTGGCGCCCTTGGAAGGCACACCGGCAGACAAGGCCGGCATTCAGGCCAACGATCAGATCATCAGGATCGATGGCGCACCCACCCAGGAAATGAGCCTCATGGAAGCCGTGCAAAAGATGCGGGGCCCCAAGGGCACTAAGGTCAAGCTCACCATCATGCGCGAAGGCCAGCGCAAGCCTCTGGAATTTGAGCTGACCCGGGATATCATTTCGGTCCAGAGTGTTCGAACCCGGTATCTGGAAAAGGGTTATGGGTATGTGCGCATTTCCAGTTTTCAGAGTGGCACAGGGCGGGATTTGCGCAAGGTGTTAGAGAAGCTGGAAACGGAAGAAAAACCGTTGCAGGGTTTGATTCTGGACCTGCGCAACAATCCTGGAGGCCTGCTGGATCAGGCCGTGGCCGTGGCGGATGAGTTCCTGGACTCGGGCCTCATCGTCTACACCGGCGGTCGTCGTGAAAATCAGCAAATGCGTTTCGAAGCCACGAAGAACGCCGTGCCTCACGCCTATCCCATCGTGGTTTTGGTGAACGGAGGTAGCGCCAGTGCATCGGAGATTGTTGCGGGAGCGCTTCAGGACCATCGCCGGGCGGTCGTGATGGGTGAGCCCACCTTTGGCAAAGGTTCCGTGCAGACCGTGATTCCTTTGAATGATGGATCGGCGGTGCGGCTCACCACGGCGCTGTATTACACGCCCAGCGGACGATCCATTCAGGCCAAGGGTATCACCCCGGACATCGTGGTCAAGCGGGTGGTGCCTAATCCGGAAAATGGCAACGAAGAGGTGACGCGACGGCTTCGCGAAAAGGATTTGCCTCGCCACATGGAGGCGCCTTCTGAAGGTTCCGAAGAGCAAGACAAGAGCGCACCGGAAATGCAGTCGACGGAAACGGAAAAATGGCTGGAGGCGGACAATCAGGTGCGCCATGCCTTGGAGTTGCTAAAAAGTTACCGCATCATGGCCGAGACGCGGTACAAGTAGCGTCAAAGGATCGGCATTCGAATGGCCTCAGCCCAAGGTAAGCGGCGATCGACACTGAAGAATCGCACGAGAAGCGGGTCGGGTCAAAGGCCGCGCACGGGCGCCTCTGCCGTCGGCTCTTCGGCTCGAAAGCCCGCTAGGGAAAGCGTCTTTGTTCCCCTGCTGACCGTGTGGATCGTGGCGTTGTTTCTTTTGGTGACCCTTATCCTGTGGGCCAAGGGCAATCCTTTTTACCGGTCCGACCGAAGTGGCAAGGAAACGCGAACGGCTGCGGTCTCCCTTCCTTCTTCCCAGGCGCCGGCTTTGCAAAAAAAAAAGCCTACAGTGTTGAATCGGCCTTCGAAAGAAGACAGATCAAAGCCCACTGGATTCCATGAGGGGGCGAAGGACGCCCCCGCGGTGGCGTCGGTGCCCAAAACTCCCCCCGGCCCTTTGTTACCTTCCCCTGTTCCGAAAAAGCCTGCCGTGGGCCGCGTCGCTTTGGTCATAGACGATTTCGGCCAAGATCTGGCCATGGCGCGAAAATTCATCAACCTCGCGGTGCCCGTGACATTTTCTGTTCTGCCCCATTTGCCACACACGCGTGAAGTGGCGGCTTTGGCGGCGGCCCATGGGCACGAGGTTTTACTGCATATGCCCATGGAACCTTATGGGTATCCAAAGATCAATCCAGGTCAAGGCACCCTGCTGGTGGCCATGACGCCGCAGCAAATAGTGACCGAAATCGACAAGGCTCTAAGGGAAAATCCCTACGCCCGCGGCATCAACAATCACATGGGGTCCAGGTTCACCGAGGACCCCGAGGCCATGAGGGTTGTGCTGCAGCATCTGAAATCAAAGGATTTTTACTTTCTGGACAGCTATACCAGTGGGCAGAGTGCGGCCCTGTCGGTGGCGCGGGAACTGGGCATGGCCTGTGCCCGGCGGGATATTTTTTTGGATCATGAACCGACTGAAGAGTTTGTGCGCCGGCAGGTGCTCAAAGTCATCCGACGCGCCAAGCTGCAAGGGCAGGCCGTGGCCATCGGCCATCCTCATGCCGTCACCTTAAAGGTATTGCAGCAGGAAGCGGACACCTTTGCCAAGGAAGGCCTCGAGGTGGTGCCGTTAAAAAAGCTTCTGGAAGAACCTTCCAGAGAGAACGGCGCCGAGTCGGGAGTGTCTTGAGCGGAATACAAACCATGAAACCGCAAGGCTGGGGGTCGCACCTTTTTTCAGCAGGGAACTTCGGTGGGGTTCTGGTTGCCGTGTTCGTGGTGTTAAAAGCAGCCACTGTCATAGCCGCTTCCGGTCCTTTGGCGGCGGACACGGCTAAGGAGCAGAATGCTCCTCGCATCGCTATTGAAAATCCAACCGTGGATGCCGGCGATGTGATGGAAAACGGCGTTGTTTCCCACGATTTTGTGGTGCGCAACGTTGGTTCGGCCCCCCTGTCCATCCAACAGGTTCGTCCGGGCTGAGGCTGCAGCGTGGCCCGTTTCGACCGGCTCATCCCTCCAGGCGGAGAGGGAAAAATCACATTAATGATCAACCTTACAGGACATCGGGGAAAAGTTACCAAGAGTGCCACCGTGTACTGCAATGATCCCCAAAACCCAAGGGTGGCTCTTGCCCTGAGTGTTAAGGTGGTTCCTTTCATTGATGTGCGGCCCTGGGATACGGTGGTCTTTCGAGGGTCGGCGGCGCAGATCAAGCCACAGGAAGTGGAACTGGAGAGTTCCAAGGTGCCGATGCAGATTGTGCGCGTGGAAAACGGCTTGGAAAAGGAAGTGCGCACTCGTGTGGAAACCCTGGCTAATGGCAAGCGGTACCGCGTGGTTCTCGAAAATCTGGCCGAACAGGGCAGTTACTCTGGCTACGTGCGTGTGATCACCGATCATCCGCAAAAACCCGAGGTGCTTCTTTCGGTACGAGGCATGGTGGAGGGCCCCATTGGGATTCGCCCCACAAGCCTATTGGTGGGAAAAATCAAAGGCAACCCTGAAATCCGCGTGGGCCGTGTGCTGGTGGTGCACCATGGCGGCGCGGCTTTTCGCATCACCAGGCTGGATTACGACGCGCAACTTTTGGAGGTGACGGCGAAACCTCAGGAAGGCCTGACCGGGTATGTGTTGGACGTGGCGGCCAAGCTGGACACCGTTGCGCTGGGGACACAAAAGCGCACGCCCTTAAAGATCGAGACGGACATTCGCCCCGAAGACCGGCTTGAGGTGCAGATTTTTGTGGTGCATCAGTAAATAACTGCCGGCTAGGCTTCCAAGCGCCGGTTCCCGAACGAATTTGCAAGGTGCCTTACTTGAAAAGCCGCTTGCGGTGCAAAGGGAAAATGATGGAAACGCCTACACTGTAGAAACCTCGGCGTTTCCATCACACTAGGTTGCGGATGAGGCTTTGGGTTCGTAAAGGCAAAGGGGCTCTTCGGCCATGTAGTTCCCGGTGGCTTCATAGGCTCGAGCGCGACATCCGCCGCAGACGCGCACGTATTCACAGCGGCCGCACTTTCCTTCCAGGGCTTTGAAGTTGCGAAGCTTCTGAAAGACCTCGGAATCTTTCCAGATTTTTGAAAAGCTTTCCTGTCGCACATTGCCGCAGTTGAGTTCCAGATATCCGCAGGGCTGCACCTGGCCCACGTGGGAGATGAAGCAAAAGCCTGTACCTCCTAGGCAGCCGCGCGTCATGGCGTCTAGGCCGAAGGTTTGCGTGTCCACGCAGCGGCCTTCCTGGCGAGCCCGCTGTCGAAGAATGCGGTAGTAGTGGGGAGCGCACGTGGCTTTGAGCTGCAGAGGAACCTTGTCCCGTTGTTCGTAGAACCAGTGCAGCGTTTGTTCGTATTGTTCCGCGTTGATGGCTTGTTCTTCTAAGTTTTTTCCGCGCCCTACGGGCACAAGAAGAAAGATGTGATGCGCCACGGCGCCGAGGTTCACGGCCAGTTCCTGAATGCGAGGCAGTTCTTTGAGGTTCAAAGCCGTGATGGTGGTGTTGATTTGAAAGGGGAGATCCGCTTCCTTGGCGTGGCGAATTCCCTTCAAGGCGCCTTCAAAGGCCCCCGGCACCTGGCGAAAGGCGTCATGGCTGGCCGCATCCGCTCCATCCAGGCTGATACTGATGCGCTGAATGCCGGCGTCTTTCATGCGCCGAGCCGCCTTCGGGGTCACCAGGGTGCCATTGGGTGCCATGGTCATGCGCAGACCTCGAGCGCGGCCATGGGCGGCCAAATCAAAGATATCCGGCCTGAGCAGGGGTTCTCCGCCGGTGAGAATGACGATGGGCGAGCCCAACGTGGCGATGGTGTCCAGAAGGTGAAGTCCTTCTTCCGTGGTGAGTTCATCGGCATAGGGCTTGTCCATGGCCGCCGCCCGGCAGTGCACACAAGAGAGGTTGCAGCTACGGGTGACTTCCCAGGCCACCAGGCGCAGAGGCCACGCGTGGCCTTCGGCTCGAGGATGCGTGGCGGCATGGAGTGCGCTGGCGGAGGCAGGAGGCAAAGAGCGATTCATGAAAAGTCCTTTCTTACGAGGCCAAAAGCCGTGCGGCATCCTTGGCGAAATAGGTGATGATCTGGTCCGCTCCGGCGCGGTGAATGGCGGTGAGCACTTCCAGCATGGCACGTCGTTCGTCCAGCCAGCCGTTGGCGGCGGCGGCCTTGATCATGGCATATTCTCCGCTCACGTTATAGGCGGCTACGGGCCAATCGAATTCTTCTTTTACACGACGAATGATGTCGAGATAGGCCAAGGCCGGTTTGACCATAACGATGTCGGCCCCTTCCTCGATGTCCAGTTGGATTTCGCGAAGCGCTTCACGGGCGTTGGGCGGATCCATCTGATAGGAGCGCCGGTCGCCGAATTGAGGGGCCGAATCCGCCGCTTCTCGAAAGGGGCCGTAAAAGGCAGAACAGTACTTGGCCGAATAGGCCATGATGGCCGTGTGGTGAAACCCTTCCTCGTCCAGACTTTCGCGTATGGCACCCACGCGGCCGTCCATCATGTCCGAAGGCGCTACCATGTCTGCTCCGGCCTGCGCATGGGAGACGGCGATGCGGGCAAGAACGCCGAGTGTGGGGTCGTTGTCCACCTCCTGACCATGCAGCACGCCGCAGTGGCCGTGGCTAGTGTATTCACAAAGGCACACATCCGTGATGACCACCAGGTCTGGACAGGCGTCCTTGATGGTTCGCACCGCTTCCTGCACCACGCCATGGGAAGCATAGGCTTCAGATCCCGTCTCGTCTTTCTTTTCCGGCAATCCAAACAAAATGACGGCGGGAATGCCCAGCCCCTGGACTTCTTTGACTTCCTGAACCAGTGTGTCTCGAGACCACTGAAAGACTCCGGGCATGGACGGCACGGCCTGCCGTAGACCTCGGCCGCTTCGCACAAACAGAGGATAAATGAACAGGTCCGGGCTCAGCCGTGTTTCCCGAACCAAACGTCGCAAATTTTCCATGCGTCTCAGCCGCCTCGGTCGGTATTCCGGAAACCACATGCGTTCAACCTCCTTGCCTCACGCGGATGCCAGGCCGATTTCTTCGTCCGTCAGGTAACAGGCGGGATCAGGAGCCCAAAGATCCCCCGTAGCCGCTTCGGCGCGCACGCGAAAGTTGCCGCCACACACGGACAGCCATCGGCATCGAGCGCACCGTCCCGTGACATAGTGTTTCTTGTCCTTGAGCCGGGCCATGAGGGGATTGGACAGATCGGTCCAGATGGAGCTGAAGGGGCGCTGCCGCACATTGCCAAAAGAATAGTGCCTCCAGAACTGGTCCGCATGCACCTCGCCATCCCAGCTCACACATCCGATGCCGCGGCCGGAATTGTTGCCTTCGTTCATTTCCAGAAGCTTGAGCACATCCGGGGCTCGAGGTGACCCTTCGCGCACCAGGCGCAGATACACATAGGGACCATCGGCGTGGTTGTCCACCGTGAGCACTTCCTTGGGTTTTGCGCGCCGGTGAAGATCGGCCGTGCGGTCGATGATGAGATCCACCGCTCGGCGCGTTTCTTCGTGGGAAAGATCATCTTCCATGAGTTTGGAGCCCCGGCCGGCATAGACCAGATGATAGAAGCAGACTCTAGGAATATCCCGGGCCTCCAGAAGATCAAAGATGGCGGGAATTTCCGACGCGTTTCGACGATTCATGGTAAATCGCAATCCCACCTTGATACCCGCTTCCTGGCATGCCGCAATGCCTTCCAAGGCTTTTTGAAACGCTCCCTTGACCCCTCGAAACCGGTCGTTGACCGATTCCATACCATCCAAGCTGATGCCCACGTAGGAAAGCCCGATTTGTTTTAATTCCTCAGCCATGCGGGGTGTGATCAGGGTGCCGTTGGTGGAGATGACAGCGCGCATGCCCTTGTGTACAGCATAAGCCGCCAATTCCACGAGATCGGGCCTCATGAGTGGTTCACCGCCCGAAAACAAAACCACAGGGCACCCAAAGGCCGCCAGGTCGTCCAGCAAGAGCTTTCCTTCAACCGTGGTCAGTTCATCGGGAAAAGACCGGTCCTGGGCGTGAGCGTAGCAGTGAACGCATTTGAGGTTGCACCGGCGGGTCACGTTCCAGACCACGACGGGTTTCTTGTCCTCAGAAAATTGCAAAAGGTGGGATGGAAGTTCCCCACTGCGGCGACCGTAGCGCAGGGCGTCCGAGGGCTCCACGGTGCCGCAGTAGAGTTTAGAGATGCCGATCATGTACTGGATCCTTTCTGCGATGGCAAGGCCTCAGAGGGCAGAGGGTGCTTGCGATAGGTGTCTCGAATGAGTTCATCCAGGTAGACTTCCGGATTTTCCACGGCGCCTTTGGGCAAAATGAACTGAATCTGTCCACTCCTCTCGGCCACCAGCCGAAACGCATAATCATAGTCCCGGGAAATGTCCCGGCACACGGCCGTGGCCGTCTTGTCCTCCGCCAGAGCCTTGAACATGATGGCCGTGATGGCGTGGTCGTCAAAGTGAATCTTAAAGCCCTGATGTTCGTAAAATTCTTCTTCAAAGACTTTGACCTGGTTGTAGAGCGTGATCAGGACGTCGAAGAGTCCTTCGATGGGTTCTCCGGTCTTCACGTGCTGTTCCACAAGCAGTTCCAGGCGTTCCGGTGTAAAGACAAAGGGGTAGTTGTGCACGTAGTGCTTCTTTTTCTTGAGTACCTGCTGGCGCACGGCCTCTTTTTCCTCGCGGACCATGCGTTCGTAGAGTTCCCTTTGCTGCGGCGATTCCGGATCCTTGAGAAGGCTTTCCAGGGTTTCGTGCGGATGCAGCACCAAATCCTTGGTCACCACCAAATGGCGAATGGAGGTGGAAGGCAGCCGTTTTTCAAATCCCATGAGCACCCTCTCGATGACACTGACCAGTCCCCGTGCTCCCGTCTTTTCTTCATAGGCCATGTGCGCCAGGGTCCACAGGGCCTCGTCCTGAAACTTGAGGTCGATACCGTAGCAGCGAAAATCTTCTTTCTTGGCTTGAATAACCGGACTGTTGGGATTCTTGAGAATGTGGTAGAGATCTTCCACTTCCAAAGGTTCCAGCACGGCGATGACGGGTATGCGGCCCACAAACTCGCTTTCAAACCCATACTGAATGAGATCTTCCGCCTTGACGTGTTGCAAAAATTTGTGGTCATCGACGCGGCTGTGCACCGCCGCCTTGAACCCCACACCCTGTTGCTGCAGGCGCTTTTTGACGATCTCGGCCAGACCGTTAAAGGCGCCGCTGACGATAAACAGAATGTCCTTGGTGTTGATCGTCTGTTTGTCGCGTTTACCCGTTCGGCGGTATTGTTCGATGGCCTGCATTTGCGAGACGGGATCATGAGGCACGCGCAGATCCACCTCCGTTTCTTCCATGGGTTTTAACAGCGCGCGCTGCACACCCGTTCGCGACACATCGGGTCCGACGAGGTGCGACGAGGAGGCGATCTTGTCGATTTCGTCGATGTAGATGATGCCGTACTGGGCCAGTTCCAGATCGTCATCGGCAGCGCGCACCAAATCGCGCACCAGATCTTCCACGTCCCCGCCCACATAACCCGTCTCACTGAACTTGGTGGCGTCGCCTTTGACGAAGGGAACGCCGATCTTCTGGGCAATGAGCTTGATGAGGTAGGTTTTGCCAACGCCGGTGGGGCCCATCAAGATGATGTTGTTCTTGATACGCCCGATGGAGTGGGCGTAGCGTTCACCCCGTTCCATGCGCCACTTGATGCGATGATAATGGGTGCAGATCTTGGTCGCCAAAATGGCCTTGGCCTGGTCCTGCTTGACCACGTATTGGTCCAGATAGGCTTCCAACTCCTCTGGTTTTATGTCAAACTGGATCTTACGCACCGAGTCCGAGGGCGACTTCTTGGATTCGGCTCCCTTGGGCTGGGCTACCATTAAAGGGGAAATGACCCGGACGGGGCGTCCGTATTTTTTAGAAAGGAACTCACTGAGTTCTCTTTCCAACTCTTCCTGATCGGGGAATTTTGGGGACTGATCATTCATAGGCCACCTAGCCTTCCGCATTGTCGAGTCGAGCCGTTTCTTGTCACGACACGAACAGATGATAAGCTGCCGTCGTCTCTTTTTCAAGAAACGCTCCGAGTTCACCCGGGCAAACCGGCCCGAAGCCACCCATTCAGGGCACCAAAACCGCTGCCATGCCTTCCAACGATTCATACCCAATGCGTGGATGCACGGGGTGGCAAAAATGTTTAATGGGGTGTGCAAAGATGCCGACTATAAAAGTGGTTGGAATGGCACAGGACAAGGCGACCTGGTCACGGAGGAACCTTCGATGGTGAGCAAGGACAATCTCTTGGAAGAACTTAAGGATTTGGAAGAAACGCTGGAACTAACCGGGGTTTTTGATGAGCAGGCAATGGTGCGCAAAACCTTTCGCGTTCCCGTCAACGAACAAACACCGGTAACCTTTTTGATCAACGGCGTTCCTTTTCGCGTGGTCAACATTAGTGAAGGTGGTGTTGGGTTTGTTGCGGATTCCGGCGATGTGGCGGAGGTGGGCCAAGTCCTGGAAGGCCTGGAACTGCACTTCGGAGGTAGGAGCTTTCAGGCCCAGGGTATCGTTCGCCACGTAACCCCGCTCGAAGATTCCGGGTTTTTGTACGGCCTTTCTTTGGAAATGTGCAGCGAAGACGATCGAGCTTTCATGATGGATTTCGTGCAAAAGCTCCGGGAACGGTTTTTTGAACAGCACTGAGGCTCAGGGCCGTGAAGCTCCTAAAGGTGCAAACTCTTTGAAGCTTCTATGGTGTACGAACATGGGTGAATCGTTGTGGGGATTCGAAACGCTGGGGTGTAGAGGAGGAATTTCGGTGGCGCCATCTCGAGATGAGGAACCGATGGACATTATGGGGGCCTTGCTCAAGGGGGAAGTCTCCAAGGTGACCACGGAAGAAAACGACATCGTTGAGCGGTTGGCTTTTTATTTAAGGCGCCTGGAACACCGCAATGCCAACATCGCACCCGAGGAGCGCCCCAGCGCGAGGACTCGGCCCAAGGACGCGCGGCCAAAAAAGAAGGTCACCTACTATTTGACCAAGCTCATCATTCATCACTTGGAAGACGCTCAGCAGGGCTTGCTCAAAGCCTCCGAGGGCGAGCCCAAGCCCAGGATTTCTAAATCCATGATTGTGGAGACGGCTCTTCGAATGGCTCTTCAGGAGTTGGACGCCAAGGGGCCAAAGAGTCGGCTGTTTCGAAGGGTTCATGAAATCTGCCATAAAACCACGAAGTCCCACCGTGTTTCTAAAACACCATCGGGAGAAGAAGTCCAATGATTATCATATGCCCAAGCTGCAATCGACAGCACAAGGTGGACGAAACGCGCCTTTCCGAAAAGGTGAAAGCGGCGAAGTGCGTTTTTTGCGGGCATCGGTTCCCCATATCCAGGCCAGGGGATACGGAATCGGAAGCGGCCAAGCCTGCAGAGGTGGTTCAGCCTGTTCATGGCAAGGAATGGCCTAGACGCCGCATTGCGGTTTCCTTGAGCAAAGGGGGCGTGGGCAAGACGACCACGTCTGTCAATCTCGCGGCCGGTTTAGCCTTGGCCGGCTTCAAGGTGCTCTTGGTGGACACGGATACCCAGGGGCAGGCGGCCTACATGCTGGGCGTGAAACCCAAAGCCGGCTTGACGGAACTGATGACCGGCGAAGTCATTGCCGAGCAATGCCTGGCTGAGGCGCGGGAGCGCCTATGGCTGTTGGCCGGCGGCCGTTCCTTGGCGGGTGTCAAGAGGCTCATCGCGCGCAAGGATTTTCGTGGAGAAATGACCTTGACCGAAGCCTTGACGCCCATTGACGGTCGATTTGATTACGTGATTGTGGACACGTCACCGGGCTGGGATGTGCTGACCATCAACGTGTTATTTTATGTGCAGGAAGTGCTGATTCCGGTGAGCCTTGAGGTGATGTCCATTCAGGGACTGTTGGAATTCAGCCGTAGCCTGGCCTCTGTCCAGAACTACCACAAGGATCTTGCGCTCAAGTACGTGGTGCCCACATTTTTTGACAAGCGGGTCAAGCAGTCAGAAGAGATTCTCAACCAGTTGAAAGCCCATTACAACAGCCGGCTGTGTCCTCCCATTCGCTACAATGTGCGCCTGTCCGAGGCGCCAGGCTACGGTAAGACCATCTACGAGTATGCTCCGGGATCCCCGGGAGCCAAGGACTATCGGGACTTGGTTCGCCGGGTGGCAGGAGATCAGACTCTTTTGAGCTGAGCGGGCGCGGGCCGTTGGAATGTCACGACACCCCCCTCGTGAACGCCCCGCCGATGGAATGCCCAGCCAAAGGGCTTTTGGGCAGAAACCAAGGGCCCTTGCGCCGTCGCATCCGGTGATCAGAATATTTTGGCCAAGCCTTTGTCATGGCGTGCCCACCTTTGCGCTTCCCTTCAACTGTTACCTTTCGGGCCTCCTGATGGGGCGCTGTAGGGAGGACGAGAGTCCTCATCTTTTGCATTTTTCGGCAGAATAACCACGGCGGGCTTTGCCTCGCACGCCGGAAAGCTCCCGGCTTCCATGATATGGTCGGGCTCCCCTAGCTTAGCATGGGCGTCGCCGATATGCCCCATTGCGAACGGTCAGCGCGTATGCTACAAGGCAAGCGCTTTGCTAAGGAAAGTTATCTCGGCGTGAGCCGGTTGAAATGGATGTGAGGAAGAGAGTCATGGACAGCCGATACAATCCCAAAAGCATCGAGAAAAAATGGCAAGAATACTGGGAGCGGGAACGACTTTTTGAAGTCTCTGAAGATCCTGCCAAGAAGAAATACTACCTTTTGGAAATGTTTCCCTACCCTTCAGGCCGCATTCACATGGGCCATGTGCGCAATTATGCCATCGGGGATGTGATGGCCAGATTCCTTTCCATGCGCGGCTATAACGTGCTGCATCCCATGGGATGGGATGCCTTCGGCATGCCGGCCGAAAATGCGGCCATCAAGGCCAAGACCCATCCGGCCAAGTGGACCTATGAAAACATTGATTACATGCGAAACCAACTCAAGCAGTTGGGCTTTTCGTACGACTGGTCTCGAGAATTTGCCACCTGTGATCCGTCTTACTACCGATGGGAACAACTGTTTTTCATTAAGATGTATGAGAGCGGACTGGCCTACAAGAAAAAGTCCTATGTGAATTGGTGCGACACCTGCCAGACGGTGCTGGCCAATGAACAGGTGGAAGACGGCGCGTGCTGGCGCTGCGATCAGCCTGTCGTGCAAAAGGAAATGGAGCAGTGGTTTTTTAAGATCACCCACTATGTGGAAGAGCTCCTGGAGTGGCTGGACAAACTTCCCGGGTGGCCCGAGCGGGTGCTGACCATGCAGCGCCATTGGATCGGCAAGAGCTTCGGCAGCACCATTCGATTTCCTCTGGCTTCGGGCCAAGGTTTTATCGACGTCTTTACCACACGGGCCGACACCTTGTTTGGGGCTACCTTCATGAGCTTGGCTCCGGAACATCCCATGGTGGCGACCCTATGCCGAGGTCATCATGAGGAACAGGCCGTCCTGGACTTTGTGGAAAAAGCTAAGCAGGCCAAGCGGGGCGAACGCGACGTGGGGCTTTTAGAAAAAGAAGGTGTCTTTACAGGATCCTACTGCATCAACCCCATGACCCAGGAGCCCATGCCCATCTATGTGGCCAATTTCGTGGTCATGGAATACGGCACGGGCGCCGTGATGGCGGTGCCGGCCCACGACCAAAGAGACTTTGAGTTTGCCCGCAAGTACGGCTTGCCCATCAAGGTGGTCATCAAGGAAAACGAGGGGGCCGACGTGTTGCATCCGGACCAGCTGACACACGCTTTTGAAGAGGACGGGGTGCTGGTCCATTCCGGCCCCTATTCGGGAATGAGTTCGGCTCAAGCCCGCGAGGCCATCACGCGGGATTTGGAAGCCAGAGGGCAGGGAAGCCTCACCGTCCAGTACCGGCTGCGGGACTGGGGTATTTCACGCCAGCGCTACTGGGGCGCGCCCATTCCCATTGTGTATTGTGATCGGTGCGGCACGGTTCCCGTCAAGGAGGAGGATCTTCCCGTCATTCTTCCCTTGGATTTGGAAATGCCGGAAAACGGCGCGTCACCTCTGCCCTTGAGTGAGGCCTTTGTTCAAACCACGTGCCCTCGATGCGGAGGACCGGGGCGGCGGGAAACGGACACCATGGACACCTTTGTGGAGTCGTCCTGGTATTTTGCAAGGTTTGCCTGCGCGGACTATACCGAAGGGCCTTTGGACCCCGACCGGGTGGACTATTGGATGCCTGTGGATCAATACATCGGGGGTATCGAACACGCCGTGTTGCATCTGCTCTATTCCCGATTTTTCACCAAGGTGCTTCGTGACATGGGGTACCTGCAGGTGGACGAGCCCTTCACGAACCTGCTCACGCAAGGCATGGTGATCAAAGACGGCGCCAAGATGAGCAAATCCAAAGGGAACGTGGTGGACCCTGACGAGATGATTCGCACCTATGGAGCCGATACGGTCCGTTTGTTCTGCCTGTTTGCGGCACCTCCGGAAAAGGAACTGGAATGGAGCGACCAGGGCGTGGAAGGGGCTTACCGGTTTCTAGGGCGCGTGTGGCGCCTTGTGGCGGAAAACCTGGAAAAACTTAAAACCGTCGCTCCCTATGACGGCCATGACCCTTTACCTCAGACCCTTCAAAGCCTGCATCGCAAGACCCACCAGACCATCAAGAAGGTGACCGAAGATATCCAGCAGAGGTTCCATTTCAACACGGCCATTGCCGCCATCATGGAATTGGTCAACGAAATTTACGGCTCTCTGGACAAGGCTAAGGAAGATAGGACGGCCTGGTCTGTGATTCGAGAAGCCATAGAGGCGGTCATTTTGATGCTTTCGCCCATGGCCCCTCATATTGCCGAGGAACTGTGGACTTCATTGGGCATGCCGGCCAGTGTGGCCAAAAGGCCATGGCCAACCTATCGGGAAGAGGCGCTGGCGACGGAAACCGTTCTCGTGGTGGTGCAGGTGAACGGCAAGTTGCGTAGTCGACTCGTGGTTCCGGCGGACATTTCTGAGGAAGCTTTGAAGGAGGCTGCTTTACAAGATGCTAAGATTCAAAGTTTTCTGGCCGGCAAGCCGGTTCGCAAGACCGTGGTGGTGCCCAAGAAATTGGTTAACATTGTGATATGAACGGTTTCGGAACAAGAATGGCTCATGGGCCGATGCCTTCGTAACCTTGTGGCATTAAGTTTTTTTCTGTGCGGTGGTGCGTGCGGGTATCATTTTTCCGGCGACGGTACGCAACTGGACCCGCGTCTTCAAACCGTGGCGGTTCCAGTCTTTGAAAACCTGACGGCGGAGCCAGGCATCGAAGCGGTTTTCACAGGCGCCTTGCGCCAGGAGTTTCTCACGAAGAGTCGGCTTCGCGTGGTCCCGGAATCCGAAGCGGACGCCGTCTTTATCGGTCAGATTCGACGGCTTTCGACCATCGCTGTGGCGCACCGCGAGGCGCAGGACACCGTCCTCACCCGCCTAACAGTCACTCTGGACGTGCGCTGTGTGGATAGAGAAACGGGCAAGATTCTGTGGCAAGATCGAGCCCTAACTTACTTTGAAGACTATGTACAAAACCCGCAGGCCATCGTCTCTTTTCAGAATCGTCAAGGCGCTCTTCAAAGGGCGGCGAAGGAAACGGCCGCCCGCATCTTTGATCGGTTCATGAGCCAATTTTAGCACGCCATGGACAGCCGCCTGTTTTTCAAACACCTGGGCGAGATTCCACCGAAAACTATCTATCTTTTTCGAGGTGACGAAGCGGCCCTTATGGACAAGGCGTGGGAAGCCTTGCTGAAGGCCGTGCGGGGCCTTGAAGGCCCATCGGTTCAGGGAGAAAGCCTGGATGCCAAGGACACGACCGTTCACGAGGTGGTGAACCGGGCGCGCACGGTGCCCATGTTCACTTCCCGTCGCGTACTGCGCGTGCGTCATGTGGATCTGTGGCCCAAAGAGCAGCGGGATGTGCTGGAGCGCTATGCGGCGAACCCGAACCCTCGAACCCATGTGGTCTTGACCCTGGGACTCAAAAAGAGCTGGAAGGGTCTGGAAAAGGCCGTGGAAGCTCATGGCGCCATCGTGGACTTTCAGCCTCTTCAGGAACGCCAGTTGCCGGCCTGGGCTCGAGAAAAGGCGGCGGCATGGGGCAAGACCCTGACCCCATCGGCCGCTTCTTTGCTCGTGGAAGCCGTGGGAACCGATCTGCATGCCCTGGAAAAGGAAATCGAAAAGCTGTGCCTCTACGTGGGGGACGCGTCACAGATTACGGCGGACGACGTGGAAGTTGCCTCCAGTTCCATACGGTCGGAGCATGTTTTCAAGCTCATGGACCATGTGGCCGAAGGCCGGTCCGCAGCCGCCTTTGCCGTTCTTCGACACGTGCTTCAAAGAGGGGATGCGCCGCTGGGGCTTCTTGCGCTGCTGGCGCGCCACGTGCGTTTGCTGTGGCAGGTCAAGGACGGATTGGCTCGAGGGGAGACGGTGTCGAGCTTGGCCAAGAAACTGAAACTTCCTCCCTTTGCCGTGGAAAAAACCGCCCGTTATGCCCACCACTTTTCCGAAGAAGCCCTCCTGCAGCTGCACGCGACCCTCATGGCCACGGACCTTTCCTTAAAGACCACAGCCTTGGATCCGGAAAGGGCCCTGGAGCTCATTCTGTATCGGATGGGTGTTTTCGGGGCGCAAAAGAAGGCGGCTACCCCTTTGGGCCCTCCTTCTTAAGTTTTTGGCAAGCAGGACGGTAAACAGCCGGTTGTCTTAAAAAGATCGAATGGTCACATCAGGCGCTTTGAGCGACCTTGAGCATGTTGACTTTCTTGGTCAGCCTGGAAATCTTGCGCGCTGCCGTGTTGCGGTGAATGGTACCCTTGGCGGCGGTTTTTGCAATGATCGACGTGGCTTCTCGAAGCCGCACCACGGCTTCATCCACAGCATTGGTGCGAATCGCTTCTTCCAGCTTCCTGATTGCCGTTTTCATGCGGCTCTTGCGCGCGCGGTTCCGCATGCGGCGCACTTCACTCTGCCTGGCTCTTTTCAGGGCGGATTTGTGATTGGCCAAAACCTATCCCTCCTTCTATCTTTAACCGTCATGAGGCCCCAAAAGCGCTTGCGGTGCCTTTTCAGAAGCCCCGTTTTTTACCCGCCTAGATGTTTTCTGTCAAGACGCTTTGCGCCTTTCAGGGGCGCACTTCTACGATTTCCAACTGGCGAAGCCCTTTGGGCGTTCGCACCGACACGGTGTCGCCTTCTTCCTTGCCGATCAAGGCCTTGCCCAAAGGCGAACTGACGGACAACGTGCCGGCCTGAATGTCCGCTTCGTAAGGGCCGACGAGCTTGTAGGTGAGTTCTTCGCCGTTGTCCAAGTCTTCCAGGACCACGGTGAATCCAAACATGACCCGTCCTCCGTTGGAGCCGTTGGTTTCCACTATTTCCGAATGGGCCAGTTTTTCCTGAATGTCCGCAATGCGCCCTTCGATGAGTGCCTGCTTTTCTTTGGCAGCTTCGTATTCGGCGTTTTCCGAAAGATCCCCGTGCCCTCGCGCTTCTTCAATGGCTTTGATCACCTTGGGGCGCTCTTCCTTTTGCAACCGCTGCAGTTCCTGGCGCAGCCTTTCATAACCTTCTCGAGTGATGGGAACCCTTTCCATGCCATGCCTCCAGTTCTAATAAGACCCCTTCAAAACCGTGTCGAGGAAATGAAAAAAGCACCCCCCACGCCCTTCGAAGGGCGCTGCGAAGGGCGTCCTCACCAGTCGAAATAATAGAAAGAACACACGGCTCTGAAGTGCCGTTTCATTTATAGGGATTGGCTCCTCGTGTCAAGGATCCTGTCTCCATCGTGGGCGACGGATTTTTTTTCTCACCTTTCCGTACGAATCATGGTAATTTTTTAAAAAAGTCGCATGGGGTCTTGGGAGAAGCATTGAGGATGGGCAGATGGCCTTTTCGAGAAAAGACTTGCTTGGCATGCGGGATTTGGAGGTGGATGAGATTGAAACCATTCTCGACACTGCCGAATCCCTGAAAGAAATCAACACAAGGTCCATCAAAAAGGTTCCCACCCTTCGAGGCAAGACGGTGGTGCATCTCTTTTATGAGCCCAGCACACGAACGCGCACCTCTTTTGACATCGCGGCCAAGAGGCTCAGCGCAGACACCTACAGCATTGCCACTTCCACTAGTTCCATGGTGAAAGGGGAAACCTTTTTGGACACGATCAAGAATCTGGAAGCCATGCGCCCGGATGTGTTCATCATTCGCCATTCGGCTTCGGGCACACCTCACCGCATCGCTCAACGCACCACGGCCTCCGTGATCAACGCCGGAGATGGCATGCATGAACATCCATCCCAAGCCCTCTTGGACATGTTGACCATTCGCCAACACAAAGGGCGGTTGGATGGTCTGACCGTGCTGATTGTGGGGGATATTGCCCACAGCCGGGTGGCTCGATCCAACATTTGGGGCCTGACGAAAATGGGGGCTCGTATTCTGGTCTGTGGCCCTCCCACCCTGCTACCCTCACATATAGAACAGTTTCCCGTGAGGGTGTCCCTCCGTTTGGAACCAGTGATTCCCCTAGCGGACGTCATCATGGTGCTGCGGCTTCAAAAGGAAAGGCAAGGTCAGGGGCTGTTGCCGTCCCTGCGCGAATACGCCACCTATTACGGCATCGATCGCCAAAAGCTAGCCCAGGCCAAACCGGATGTACTCATCATGCATCCAGGCCCCATGAATCGCGGCGTGGAAATCAGTCCGGAAGTGGCCGATGGCCCTCATTCGGTTATTTTGGATCAGGTGAACAACGGTGTGGCGGTGCGTATGGCCCTGCTGTATCTCTTGATGCAACGACATGAATCGGCCGTTTGAAAGGGCTGAAATACCTTAAGACGACATGGGAGGAAGCTGTGGAGATCGTCCTTCGTGGCGGTCGCCTTATGGATCCGCAACGGGGCATGGACAGGATCGGAGACCTGGTCCTTCGAGATGGTGTGATTCAGGATGTGATTTGGGAACCCCAAATTGCAGAGCCTTCTGCGGAACGCCGCGTCATCGATGTGATGGGGAAATGGGTAGTGCCCGCATGGGTGGACATGCACGTACATTTGCGGGAACCCGGCGAAGAATACAAAGAAACCATTGCCACGGGAACCGCCGCGGCGGTGGCTGGAGGATTCGGCGCCGTGGCCTGCATGCCCAACACCAAGCCGGTCAACGATTGTGCTGCGGTCACGCAATTCATTGTGCGGCGCGCTTCTGAAGAGGGCTACTGCCGCGTTTACCCCGTAGCGGCCATCAGCAAGGGACTTCGAGGCGAGGAATTGGCCGAGTTCGGAGAGCTTCGTGAAGCGGGGGCGGTGGCTGTTTCCGACGATGGCCGTCCCGTGATGAACGCGGCTTTAATGCGAAGAGCCCTGGAATACGCCAAGGCGTTTGACCTGCTGGTCATCACTCATGCCGAAGATCTGGCCTTGTCCCAAGGAGGCCACATGCACGAAGGGTTCGTATCCACGAAACTGGGACTGCAGGGCATTCCTGCGGCCGCAGAAGCCGCCATGATCGCCCGCGACGTGCTTTTGGCCGAACTGACGGGCGGCCGGTTGCATGTGGCCCACGTGAGCACGGAAGCTTCGGTGTGGATTCTTCGCGAAGCCAAGCGTCGGGGTATTCCTGTGACCTGTGAAACTGCGCCCCATTATTTCACCCTGACCGACGAGGCCGTGGAAGGCTTTGATACCGTGTACAAAGTGAACCCTCCTTTGAGGACGCGCCGCGATGTGGAAGCCATCAAGGAAGCTCTGGCCGACGGGACCATCGATGTCATTGCCACAGACCATGCGCCGCACAGCCTTCTGGAAAAGGAAACGGAGTTTCAGGACGCCGCCAATGGCATGATCGGCTTGGAATCGGCCCTGCCTCTGGTGCTGAACCTCATTCGAGAAGGGGTTGCCGATCCCTTAACCATTTTGGCCAAAGTCACCTGTAAGCCCATGAAAATCCTTGGTCTTCCCTTTGACGGTTTGGAGCCGGGTTCTCCGGCGAATGTCACGGTCATCGATCCCGATGCAGAGTGGGTCGTGGACCCCGAACGCTTTCAGTCCAAAGGGCGAAATTGCCCGTTTCGAGGGTGGTCGGTGAGAGGGCGGGCGATGATGACCGTGGTGGATGGCGTCGTGCGCTATTCCATGGCTTAAGGAGTGAAAAGCCGCATGCCACATTTTGCCGATGGGCGTCGAATCCTTGTGGTGGACGATGAGCGGAGCATGCGGGAGTTTCTGGAGATCATGCTTCAAAAAGATGGCTACGCCGTGCGCTGTGCGGCCAGCGGCACGGAAGCCTTGAATCTTCTTAGAGAACAGCCTTTTGATTTGGTCATCACCGACATTCGCATGAAACCCGTAGACGGCCTGGAAGTCCTCAGGCAATGCAAACAGCTGTCTCCTCGCACCGTGGTCATCATGATTTCTGCGTATGCCAGCACGGAAACCGCCGTGGCCGCCATGCGCGAAGGGGCCTACGACTATTTGCCCAAGCCCTTTAAAATCGATGAAATGCGCCGGGTCATTCAAAATGCCCTCAAGACTCGAGGCCACGAAGTGCCCCCCCATGTGCGTCAAGGTCCCTTGCATTTCGGATGCATGATTGGGGAAAGCCCGGCCATGAAGAAGATCTACGAACTCATTGAACGAGTGTCGGCCACCCCCAGCAATGTTTTGATCACCGGAGAAAGCGGGACGGGCAAGGAGCTGGTGGCCAAAGCCATTCACAGGAGGAGTCCACGAGCGGAAAAACCTTTTGTGGCCGTCAACTGCGCGGGTGTTCCCGAACCGCTCATCGAAAGTGAACTTTTCGGCTATCGTAAAGGAGCTTTTACGGGCGCCGCCGTGGACCGCAAGGGGCTCGTGGAGGCTGCCCAGGGAGGAACTCTTTTCCTGGACGAAATTGGCGAACTGTCACCCAGCCTGCAAGTGAAGTTGTTGCGCGTGGTGCAGGAAAAAACCATACGCATGCTGGGGGATACCGCTGACATTCCCGTGGATGTGCGCATCATTTCCGCCACCAATCGAGATCTCGAGCGCATGGTCATCGACCATGAGTTTCGGGAAGACTTGTATTATCGGCTCAACGTCATCCAGCTGCGAATACCGCCATTGAGGGAACGGCGGGAAGATATTCCGCTGCTTGCTGATTATTTTCTGGCCAAGTTTTCCAAGGCCTTCGGCAAGGACATTCAAAAGATTTCCTCGTATGCCATGGATATTTTGAAGCAATACGATTTTCCGGGAAATGTTCGGGAACTGGAAAACATCATTGAGCGAGGAGTGGCCCTGGAGTCTTCAAGTATCATTTTGCCAGAGAGTTTGACCATTGCCACGTCGCGTCGAAAGCGCCACGACGACCAAGAACCGCTCTGGCCCATTTTGCCTGCCCAAGGCATGAATCTTCCCAGCTACCTGGCCGGTCTGGAAAAGAATTTGCTCATGCAGGCTTTGGAACGGTCCGGAGGATCCAAATCCAAAGCTGCTCAACTTCTCGGGTTAACCTTGCGATCCTTTCGTTATAGGCTTTTCAAGCACGGCCTCGCCTCCGACGAAAGCGATGACCTGCCGGAACGCAAACCCCTTTGATGTCCGTGTCCAGCCCGGATCCGACCGCCTTTGACGGTTTTTTGGGGTTTCTTGTGACGGCCTCTGGGCCGTGCCTTTTATCCATGTAAGGAAAGCAGCACGGCGTAGGTGAAGCCGGAGAATAAAGTCAAAAAGGACGTGGCCGCGGCGGCCAGTTGTGTGTCGCCACCGAGTTCCGAAGCCATGATATAGGTGATGGTGGCTGGCGGGGCCGCCGTAAGAATGAGCACGGGCGTATGAAACGCTGAAGGCACATGCCACCAGCGCATGAGCCCGTAGGCGATTGAAGGGAAGATAAAAAGTTTGAGAAACCCGATGACGCTCATGGCCGAAAGCAGCTTGGTAAACGCCTGAAAGGAGAGAGAGGTGCCGATGAGCAGGAGGGCCAAAGGAAGCGCCATGCCGGAGAGAATTTTCAAAGACTGAGAAATGGCCGGATGAAGGGAAAGGGAAAGGTACGAAAAGGCGGTGGCCGCCGTGACCGAAACAATGATGGGATTGGTAGCGATGCGCTGCAGGGTATCCCGAAGATTAAAGCGGTCGGTCCCGACGGAGCCGCCATTTTTCGGCTTATAGTAGGCAAAGACGCAGACGGCTAGGAGGTTTTGCGCCACAATGAGAAAGCTGCTCAGAGTGGCGGTTTGCGCAAAGGATTTTTCTCCAAGGGCATAAAAGGCGATGGCATAGGCCATGTAGCCCAGATTGCCATGAAAGCTGCTGTGCACAAAAGTGGCCTTAAAGGACGTCGGGCGGGGGCTGAGGTGGGCCATGCAGAAGCCTGTGGCGGTCACCACGGCAAGCCCGGCCAGCATAGAAAGAACGGCACCTCCATGAAAGTTTTCGGAAAAGGACGAGCGTGCCACTTCGTGAAAAAGCATGGCAGGAACGGCCACGTAGTAGACGAGCCGATTGGCTGACGCGATGAAGTTCTCTTCGATAAATCGCCGGTGCATGAGCAGGTAACCGAGACCGATTATGGAAAAGACGGGCAAGATATGGGTGAGGAAAACCTTGAACATGGGCAACCTCCGGGCTAAGAACAGCGCTTCGAGCTTCACAAGGGAAAAGGCTTGACCTCCACACGACTCGGTTTTAATAGTCTCGTGACCTTACGGGGTAAAGCCCAGAACGACAGTGGAGAACGCCAATGGCCAAGGACATGGACAAAGACGAGTTGATGGAAAATTACGAAGATGACAGCCTAGATTTTGAAGGCGGTGGCGACTTGGATTTTGAGGACGAGGAGGACGGAATTCTCATCGAAGATGAGGACGATGTGATACCGTCCGTGCTTCTCAAGGGAACCCCAAAGCCCAAGACGGAAGACGATTGGCGCGCACGCCTTTTGGAAGCCAGCCGAGAAGGGGTTCCTGAGTACCAGATGACCGATGTGTACAAGGAAGGGGACTTGATTTGGCACCCCGTCTTTGGATTGGGTGTTGTGAGCCACGTGATCACGCCCAAGAAAATGGAAGTGGTGTACGAGACCAGCAAGAAACTAATGGCCATGGGCATGGTTCCTCCCTCTTCACAGGCCAGGGAGACCTAATCGCGCCGCCTAGACCGTTGGGCCAAGCACCTGTAATCTTTCATGGAACCCGCCGTTTTGGCGCCGTGTTGGAAGGCGGGGAAAGCGCCTCACGAAGGGGCGCGACGCTGTCCATGAGAAATCGGTGGACCATCGAAGATCCGGCAACAATATGCCCGTTTTCCAAGTACGCCGGTGAGCCCCAGAAATCCGTTACCACTCCCGCGGTTTCTTGAATGAGCAGGGCGGCGGCGGCCACGTCCCACGGTTTCAGTCCAGTTTCCCAAAATCCTTGAACGCGTCCGGCCGCCACGTAGGCAAGGTCCAAAGCGGCGGAACCGGCGCGCCGAATCCCGCTGACTTTTGAAAACACCGCCTTGAAAACTTCAAGGTACGGGTCCAGAAGATCTTTAGCGCGGAAAGGAAACCCTGTGGCCACAAGAGCTTCCTGCAAGGGCGTCGGGGCCATGGGCGGAAGCGGGCGATCGTTGCACCAGGCTCCAGCGCCTTTGTGCGCTTCAAAGAGTTCACGGCGTAGGGGATCGTAGACCCATCCCATGACCACGGTTCCTTGAATCGAAAAGGCGATGGAAATGGCAATCATGGGAAACCCATGAATGAAGTTGGTGGTGCCATCCAACGGGTCCACAATCCAGACGTGGGATGGAGAGTGGTTTTCCACGGGCCGTTCTTCGGACATCAACGTGTGGTCGGGAAAGGCGCTGCGAAGGCGGTGCAGAATGAGCTCTTCGCACCATCGATCCACTTCCGTGACATAATCAAAAGACCCTTTGCTTTCGACCAACAGGGCGGCCTGGGATTGGAATTTTTCTCGAATATAGGCCCCGGCTTCAAAGATGGCCAATCGAGCGGTGGTGCGGGCCAGGTGAGCTTCTCGGGGTGGAAGCAGTGAGGTTAGTGACGGGGTCTGCTGGGAATTTTTCACCATTGCCTCCTTGAAAGCGTCTGCGTTAATCTCTTGGGCCGTGATGATTGCCATGTCCTTATCTCTAAAGGGGCAGCCTATGACAATAGATTTTCATGTGCACACCTTTCCTTCGGAAATTGTGGCCGATCGGGAGCGCTACTTTGATGGCGAGCCGGCCTTTCGCGCGCTTTACGGCCATCCCAAGGCTCGCCTCGTGGACACGAAAGGGCTCCTTGAAGCCATGGATCAAAACGGCGTGCATGCTGCGGTGATTTTTGGATTTCCCTGGAAAGATGAGGATACGGCCCGCCGCCACAACGATTACGTGCTGGAATCGGCAGCGCGGGTGCCGCAGCGCCTGATCCCCTTGGCCTGTGTTGATCCCCTTGCTCCATGGGCCGAAAAGGAAGCCTCCCGATGCCTGGAACTCGGGGCGGCGGGGTTGGGAGAGTTGGCCGTCTACGAAGAGTGCGACGAAGGCCGAGCTGTGCAGGCCTATGAGGCGCTCATAGCGCTGTGCCGCTCGTCCAGAAGGCTTTTGCTTTTGCACGCCAATGAACCTGTCGGCCACGCCTATCCTGGAAAGGCTCCCTTTGGCTTGCGCTTCTATTACCAGCTTGCTGCCCTGTGCCGGGACCTGCCCCTTATTTTGGCCCATTGGGGTGGAGGCCTTTTCTTGTACGAATTGCTCAAAAAAGAAGCTCCGGAAACCCTGGCCCATGTCTTCTACGACACCGCTGCATCCCCTTTCCTGTATCGCAGCGCCGTGTACCGACAGGCCATCGACATCGTGGGCTGCGAGCGCATCCTTTTGGGCAGTGATTATCCATTGCTGCCCCCAAGCCGGTATGAAAAGGACATGGACGAGGCCGGGTTGAGCGCCGAAGAAAGAGCGGCCATTGCCGGGGGCAATGCAGCGCGGCTGCTAGCCCAAGGAGACCTTGTCTTGCCTTCGCAGTTTGGCTCGGTGTGAACAGTTCCAAAGGAATCTGTCGGCGGCATAGGCAAAGAGCCTTTTAGCCTGTTGTTTTCGGCGCTGCGTCATTTTGTGCGAAGGCCATCTGTCTTTTTGTCAAAGAGCCGCAAGGCTCAGTGCTCCTGGAATACCCGGCTGCCCAATGGTTAGCCTGCTTCGGCTTCGGGGCTTGCGCCGCTTCGACAGATTCCCCTTTCGTGAACCCTATCAATCGGGCGTGGCGTTTCCAGCGCGTAGGGACCGGCTTCTACCGGTCCGAAGGTTTGGGCGCGCGGGACTGTGTTCGGGCTGTCGGTGCCGATGGGTTTCCGGTGGGTCTCAAAGCGAGGCACCGGAAGGTGTGTCATGAAGCGTCGATGAGGCTTTCCTGAAGGAGTTCCAGGTCTTCCACTTCTTCTTCAAGGTACGCTTTAAGTTTTTTCTTCAAGCGGCTCTCGATCTGTCGAATCCGTTCTCGACTGATCCCGAATTGATCTCCGATCTCCTGCAGGGTCATGGGTTCATCGGTCAGCAGCCGATGATCGAAAATGGCGGCTTCTTTGTCCTTGAGGCCTTCTCGAAACCTTTTGAGCTTTTCCTGAAGAATGGCTTTGGCTTCCGCGTCGGCGAGCATGTCATCTACGGGAATGTCTCGAGACGGCAAGAAAGCCTTGTGCGTGTCTGTTGAATCGTGATCGACCGGGGCATCCAGGGAAATCTCGCCGCTGGTCAGGCGCATGTCCATTTCGGTCACTTCCGATTCTTTGACGTCCAGGCGTTGGCTGAGCAGCTTGGGGCTGGCCTCGATGCCTTGCGCTTCCAGGCGCTCCTTTTCTTTGCGCAGATTGAAAAAGAGCTTTCTTTGAGCCTGGGTTGTGCCGATCTTGACCAGCTTCCAGTTGTCCATGATGAACTTGATGATATAGGCCTTGATCCAAAAGGAGGCGTAGTAGGAAAACTTGTAGCCTCGGTAAGGGTCGAATTTTTTAACCGCCTGCATGAGGCCGATGTTGCCTTCCTGAATGAGGTCCATGAGGTTGTGCATCCAGTGCCTTTGAAAATCCATGGCGATTTTCACCACAAGGCGCAGATTGGATGTAACCAGTCTATAGGCTGCATCCAGATCGCCTTTTTCCTTGTACCGAATGGCCAGCTGGGTTTCCTCTTCCCGGCTTAGTAGAGGGTATCTCTTGATTTCCTCAAGGTAAGCCCGCAGAGGGTCATAGACCTGGGGCCAGTCCTTGCTGGGTGTCGCCACGGCCGACTCTTTTTCATGAAAGCTCTCGATTGGTAGGTCTTCCTCGAGCATCAGTTTTGAGCGTTCTTTTTTCTTGACCATCGCCTTGTCCGCCTCCCTTCTGTGCCGGCGTTCGGCGCCATCTGCTGGTTCCCTTCCCTCGTGAAAGGTAGACGAGGCGTCGGAACGCCCCCTCTCTTCTTCGAATGCCTTTTAAAACATATAACTAGAACCGCTTCAAGACGCCATAAAAGCTTGCGTTTCGGGCGTCTCTTTTTTATAAGGTCGAGCGTGCACGGTCCATCAGCCCACGAACTGTGAAAGGAGCCCGACCCTGTTGATCTCGCACCTGGTGCCTTCGCATATCGCTGCCATTATTCCGTACCCTCCCGGAAAGCCCATTGAAGAGCTGGAGCGAGAGCTCGGAATTACCGACTCCATCAAACTGGCCAGCAACGAAAATCCCCTAGGCCCTTCCCCGCGGGCTCTTGCCGCCATTCGAGAAAAGCTTGCTGGTTTGCACCGTTACCCGGACGGCAGTGCGTACTATTTGCGCCGAAGAATTGCCGAAAAGCTGAACGTTCCCATGGAAGGGGTGGTGCTGGGCAACGGATCCAACGAAATCATCGAGTTGGTCATTCGCACACTGATTCGATCCGGTCTTGAAGTGGTCATTCCAAACCCTTCCTTTTTGGTGTATGAGCTGGCTGTTCAAGCGGCCGGAGGCACCGTGGTTTCTGTGCCTTTGAAGGATTTTACCATAGATCTAGACGGCGTGCTGAGGGCGATCACCCATCGCACGCGCCTCATATTTATCAACAATCCCAACAACCCTACCGGCACTGTTTTGTCTGAAGAAGCTTTTCGAAGCTTCTTTCAACAACTGCCCCGCGATGTGGTGGTGGTTATCGACGAGGCCTACATCGAATTTGCTTCCCGGGACGCCACCTTTGCTGGTCTGGACTTCGTGGATTCCCAAGGGCCCTGGGTCGTCACGACGCGCACCTTTTCCAAGGCCTACGGCCTGGCGGGACTTCGCATAGGCTACGGTGTCATGGACCCTCAATTGGCATCCTTTCTGCACCGCGTGCGCCAACCTTTCAATGTGGGCACTTTGGCCCAAGCGGCGGCCCTGGCCGCTCTGGACGACGATGCGTTTCTGGAAAGAAGCCGTGCCGTGGTCCAGGAAGGCTTAGCCTTCTTGTATCGAGAATTGGATGCGCTCGGCGTTCGCTATCTACCCACTCACACCAACTTCTTTCTCATCGCCGTGCCCGTGGATGCCAAAAAGGTCTATGAAGCCATGCTGCGCGAAGGCGTGATTATTCGAGCCATGAACGCCTATGGGCTCGACCGTTACGTTCGCATTAGCGTGGGACTCCCGGAAGAAAACGAAAGATTTCTCAGGGCCTTTGCCAAGGTTTTGAGACAGTTGGACCGATGATCATTGCCATAGACGGGCCGGCAGGTTCCGGAAAGAGCACCATCGCTCGGAGTGTGGCCGAAAGGCTTGGGGGCGTCTATTTGGATTCGGGAGCCATGTACCGTGCCGTGGCGTGGGCTTTGAGCCAAGAAAAACTTCTGGATGCCGACGACACCGTTTTGGACCGTGCCCTGTCGAACCTGCCTCTTGAATTTATGGTGCACGATGCACGCCTGCTGATCCTCTGGCGCGGGGTTCCTTTAGGCTTGGAAATTCGCACTCCGCAAACCGCTCACGGCGCTTCCACCATCGCGCAAAAACCTGTCGTGCGCCGATTCCTCCTTCATCAGCAAAGGCGCTTAGCTCGGGGTGCTGTCGTGGTGGCCGAAGGCCGGGATATGGGCACCGTGGTTTTTCCCGACGCGGCGGTCAAAGTGTTTCTAACGGCAAGCCCTGAAGAAAGGGCTAGGCGGCGCATGGCCCAATACCGTGAGCAGGAAATGGAAGCCGATTTTGAGGCCGTGTTGCAGGCGTTGAAAGAGAGAGACCATGCCGATGCGAGTCGTTCCCTCGCGCCCCTGAAACCTGCAGACGGGGCGGTGGTGGTGGATACTTCGGACATGAGTATCTCACAGGTGGTCGAGGTGGTGATGAATCTCGTGGAGTCCGCGAGAAAAAAACAGGCTTAACCTTATAGGGTTCGTGCAGATTAGCATTGTCAAGGATTTGGGTGTCTGCTATGGTGCGCACCCAGTCAAGGCGGCGTGAGCCGAAATTTGGACAAGGGGGTAGTCGTATAATGATGGCGAAAGACAACTTGGAAAATTTAGAGATGCAGCGCCAAACTCATGAGGCCGATGCGGCACGAGAAGTCGACATAGACGATGCGGACGGCGACAGCTTCGAGAAGCTCTATGCCCAGAGTTTCGGCAACATTCAGGAAGGTGAAGTGGTTCGCGGACGTGTGGTCCAGATTTCGGACGATTATGTCATGGTCGATATCGGCTATAAGTCCGAAGGAGAGATTCCCATCTCCGAATTCAAGGATGAAAATGGGAATCTGGAAGTGGCCCTCGGCGACGAGGTGGACGTGCTTTTGGAATACCACGACGACGAAGAAGGAACTATCTTCCTTTCCAAGGAAAAGGCGGAAAAGATAAAGGTCTGGGACGATATCAGTCGGGTTTACAACGAAGACGGGGTTATTCGGGGCAAGGTGGTGTCCCGAGTCAAGGGGGGCTTATCAGTGGACATTGGCATACACGCCTTTGTGCCGGGTTCCCAGGTGGATCTGCGACCCGTGCGCAACCTGGATGCCCTCATCGGTAAGACTTTTGACTTCAAGATCCTCAAGTACAACAAGAAGCGCCGTAACGTGGTGCTGTCTCGACGCGTGCTTCTGGAAAAGGAACGGGAACGCCAAAAGGTTCAGACCTTGTCGATTTTGGAAGAAGGCAAGGTCATGGAAGGTGTGGTCAAGAACATCACGGATTACGGTGTCTTTGTGGACCTCGGAGGCATTGACGGTTTGCTGCACATCACCGACATGAGCTGGGGCCGAATCGGGCACCCATCAGAACTGTGCCAGATTGGGGACACCATCAAGGTCAAGGTGCTGCATTTTGACCGCGAAAACGAACGCGTCTCCTTGGGCCTCAAGCAGCTGCAACCCGATCCGTGGACCAACGCGGCCGAAAGGTATCCCGTGGGCACAAAGATTCAGGGCAAGGTGGTGAGCCTCACCGATTACGGCGCCTTCGTGGAAATTGAAGAAGGTATCGAAGGGCTCATTCATGTGTCTGAAATGTCCTGGACGCGCAAGATTCGGCATCCGTCCAAGATCTTGAGTGTCGGAGACAAGGTGGAAGCGGTGATTTTGAGCATCGATCCGGACCGCAAGCGCATCTCCCTAGGCATGAAGCAGTTGGAACCCAATCCGTGGAGTGTCATCGCCGAAAAGTATCCCGTGGGCACGATCATTTCCGGCAAAATCAAGAACATTACCGATTTCGGCATCTTCATCGGCATTGACGAAGGTATTGACGGCCTGGTGCACATTTCGGACATTTCCTGGATCAAGCGCATTCGGCATCCTTCAGAAATCTACAAGAAAGGCCAGGAGGTTCAGGCCATTGTTCTTAACATCGACAAAGAAAACGAGAGGTTTTCTTTGGGGATCAAGCAGTTGGAGCCGGATCCGTGGGAGAGTGTGGCCCAGCGCTATCCCGTAGGCAGCGTCATCACGGGACCGGTGACCAATGTGACGGACTTCGGCCTCTTCGTTGAGTTGGAAGAAGGCATCGAAGGGCTGGTGCACGTGTCGGAAATCGGCAAAGAAAAGGCCAAAGGCGCACCGGACGAATACAAGGTCGGGGATCAGGTGACGGCCAAGGTGATTAACATCTCGCCCAAGGACCGAAAGATCGGCTTGTCCATCAAGAAGGCCGAAGAACACGAGGAACGGACCGACTACAAGGAATACCTCAACAGTTCCAAAGCTGCCACCACGAACCTGAGAGAAGTGTTGGAAGCGGCGCGCCGGAACGCGGAAAATATGCAGGGCGAGTAGGACTCGGGAGGCATTTCCGGGGCCTGAGGGTCGTGTTCTCACCTTGAGGTCGTCAAACACCCGGCTGAGTGTGATGCCGGGTGTTTGTTTTTAAGGGATCGGTACATGTTCAAGAAAATCCTCAAACTTTTTCTGATGATCGCCTTCGTGGTGCTTGTGCCCTTTGCGGGGCTGTACTTATGGCTCCTGGCGCCGCAATGGGAATGGACTAAGGAACCCAACCGAATCGGCGTGGTGGAAATCCAAGGGCTTCTGAGCGATGCTCGCCCGGTTCTGGAGTCTTTGAGCGACTTTCGCCGGGATCCTTATGTCCGCGCCTTGGTCTTGCGGGTGGAATCTCCCGGCGGCGGCGTGGGCGCGAGCCAGGAAGTCTATCGAGAGGTTCGGCGAACGGCAATGGAAAAGCCCGTGGTGGCCTCGTTTGGAGGCATCGCCGCTTCGGGCGGCTATTATGCTGCGGCGGCAGCCACTTACATCATCGCCAATCCGGGAACCCTCACCGGAAGCATCGGAGTCGTGGCGCACCTGCCCAACTTGCAGGGCCTTTTTGACAAGGTGGGCTACCGCACTGTGACCATCAAGAGCGGTCAGTTCAAGGACGTGGGTAATCCGGGACGGCCCTTGACCGACGACGAAATGGCCTTGCTCCAGGAAACCATCGAGGGCATGCACGGGCAATTCATTCGCGACGTGGCCGAAGGGCGACGGCTGAGCCCGGACCAGATCCGGGCTATTTCGGACGGTCGAGTGCTCAGCGGCGAAAAAGCCTTGGACCTCAAGCTGGTGGATGCCTTGGGCAACTTCCAAGACGCCGTGAACAAGGCCAAAGAACTAGGTGGCATTGCGGGCGAACCGCGCCTCGTTTATGCCGAAAAGAAACGGCGCGGTTTGTTGCGGCTTCTTCTGGGAGCCACCGGGCTCAAGGTGCTGGATCAGGTGCTGGACCCGGTCTTGTGCCCGGTGCGCTATGAACTGGTCTTGGGGCACTAGTCTAAGGGGTTTGAAAGATTTCCACGTTCCCGCTGCCTTCTCGCAGCACTTCGGGAACGTCTTCGACGAGCGAAATCACGCTGGAGGGTCGTCCGGGAACGGGGCCGCCGTCCACGATGAGATCCAAGGAATGGCCCAGCACATCACGAATTTCTTGAGGCGTCTCCAAAATGTGGCCGGTTTCCGGATCCGTAGCGGTAGTGCTGATGACGGGATGTCCCAGTTCCTTGACGATGGCGATGCAAATGGGATGATCCGGGACGCGAATCCCCACGGCTTTTCGTCTGGTGAGCATGATGCGAGGCACAAGCCGAGACCCTTCTAAGATGAAGGTGTAGGGGCCTGGCAATAGCCGTTTCATGGTTTTGTAGGCGTAGTTGGTCACCTGAGCGTATTCGCTGATGTTTTTGAGGTCGCTGCAGATGAAGCTGAAGGGCTGATGAGGAGACCGCCGTTTGAGCTTGTAGATCTTTTCGATGGACGGCTTGTTGAACAGGTCGCACCCGATTCCGTAATAGGTGTCCGTGGGATAGGCGATGAGACCTCCCTTGGAAAGAATGTCTGCCACTTGTCGAATCTTGCGCGGTTGCGGATTGCGGGGGTTGATTTCCAAGATCATAGGCATCCCTCTCCTTCTTGTGGTGAAGTGCGCTGGAAGCCCTCTGGCGGATATCGTGCCACTCGGCCGATGTCCCTGAAAATTAAGTAAACACAAAGGAAGAAAAAAAACAACGATGTCCCTTGGCTTTTACGCTTTTAATGCTGATGAGACGCCGTTGGGCCTGTACGGCGCCGTGGACATCGGATCTCATACCGTTCGCCTGCTGGTGGCGGAATGGCATGCGGACGGCCGGGTGTGCCCTGTGCACCATGAACGGCATGTGACGCGACTGGCTCAGGGGTTTAAAGACCGTGGGATGCTCGCCACAGAGGCCATGGAGCGAACGGAGGCTGCTTTGTGCAGCATGGCTTCGCGCTTGCGGGCGTTGGCTCCACGGGCAGTGCGCTGCGGCGCCACAGGCGTGGTGCGCAAGGCGGCCAATGGCCCTGACTTTATTCAGCGAGTCCAGGACATGGCCCCGTGGAAGGTATCCATCCTTTCAGAAGCCGAGGAGGCCGCGCTGTCTCTGCGGGGCATGCTTAGTGTTTTGGAACCTGCCCATGACTTGGTGGTGTGTTTCGACCTTGGAGGAAGCTCCACGGAACTGGCCCTCGTCCATCGGCACAACCCTTCGCCTTTGTGGATGGGCAGTGTGTTTGTGGGGGCTGCCACCCTAACGGAGGCCTACCTTCAGAACGCTCCCACGTTCCCTGATCAGTTGCGGCGAGCCGCTCAACATGCACGTCGTGTGTTGAGGCCAGCCGTTGAATCCATTGGCCATGTGTTGCGTCGCCATGCCGGGGCTGCCACGGGGTTCACGGTGGCCGGAACCGCCGGCACCGTCTCCACTCTGGCGGCCATAGAAAGTCGCATGGATCGTTATGTGCCCTACCGCATCGACAACCGAACCCTGACCAAGGCATGGATTGCCGAAACACTTCGGTCCTTGGCGGCCATGGGGCTTGAAGAGCGGCGGGCTATCGTGGGGCTGGAGCCAGGCCGTGAGGACATTATCGTGGGTGGTGCTGTCATTGTGGAAGAGATCTTGAACTGTTTCGGCGTCTCCACACTGCTTGTTTCCGATGCGGGTCTGCTGGAAGGGCTTCTTTGGGATGGCATGCAAAGTCTCGCGGCCCGATGGGGTGTTCCATGGAAATGGAGCGGCCCATGTGCGTAAGGATCGACAACGGCGTTCACGCGCTCGGTGAATGCCCAGGATAGGGAGAGAGTTAATGGACGAAAAAATGATGCACGACATTCCCGAAGCTCTGACCTTTGACGATATCCTCATCGTCCCTGCCTATTCGGAGGTGCTGCCGGCGGAAACGGACGTGAGCACCGTCTTAACGGCTGGTATAACCATGCGCATTCCTCTGCTCAGTGCCGCCATGGATACAGTCACTGAGGCGGAAACGGCTATTAGCATGGCGCGAGAGGGTGGGATCGGGATCATCCATCGAAACATGAGTATCGAGCGCCAGGCTCGGGAGGTGGACAAGGTCAAAAAGTCGGAAAGCGGCATGATTGTCGATCCCATCACGGTCCATCCCGATCAGCCCATTGGCGATGTCATGGAGCTTATGGCGCAATACCGCATTTCCGGCGTTCCCGTGGTCAAAGGCGATCAGTTGGTGGGAATCATCACGAACCGGGACCTGCGCTTTGAAACGGATAAGACCCGGCCGGTCTCCGAACTCATGACCAAGGACAATCTGGTGACGGCGCCCATGGGCATTTCCCTGGAAGATTCCAAAAAGCTTTTGCAGGAAAGGCGCATCGAAAAGCTGCTCGTGGTGGATGACACCGGACGGCTTCGCGGCTTGATTACCATTAAAGACATCATGAAAGTGAAGAAGTACCCCAATTCTTGCAAGGATCATCTGGGCCGACTACGTGTGGGAGCCGCCGTAGGAGCCGGATCGGATACGCCGGACCGGGTTCGAGCTTTGGTCAAGGCAGGTGTGGATGTCATTGTGGTGGACAGTGCGCACGGCCATTCCAAAAACGTTCTGCGCACCGTCCAATGGATCAAGACCGAATACCCTCAGGTGCCGGTGGTGGCCGGAAACGTGGCCACGGCCAGCGGGGCCGAAAGCCTCATTGAAGCGGGTGCCGATGCGGTCAAGGTGGGCGTGGGGCCTGGGTCCATCTGCACCACTCGCGTCATTGCCGGCGTGGGGGTGCCTCAGGTCACTGCCATCATGGATTGTGCTCGCGTGGCTCGGCCGCGCGGGATTCCCGTCATCGCCGACGGCGGCATCAAATACAGCGGCGATATCGTCAAGGCTTTGGTCGCCGGAGCCGACTCGGTCATGATCGGAAGCCTCTTTGCCGGAACCGACGAAAGCCCCGGCGAGACGGTGCTCTACCAAGGCCGCAGCTACAAGGTGTATCGAGGCATGGGATCCTTGGGCGCCATGAGGGAAGGAAGCCGGGATCGGTACTTTCAGGATCAGGTGCAGGAAGCCACCAAACTGGTGCCGGAAGGCATTGAAGGCATGGTGCCTTACCGAGGCCCTCTGGCGTCCACGATTCATCAGTTGGTTGGAGGCCTTCGGGCTGGCATGGGCTATGCCGGATGTCGCACGTTGGAGGAACTGCGCACCAAGGCGCAAGTGGTGCGTATCACCAGTGCGGGGTTAAAGGAAAGCCATGTGCACGACGTGATCATCACCAAGGAAGCGCCCAACTACCAAGTTGATTTGAAATAGAGAAACGGAGCCTACATGGACTGGCATTCTCTGCATCCGGACCGGGTGCTCATCCTGGATTTTGGATCCCAATACACGCAGCTGATCGCCCGCAGAGTGCGGGAAAGCCACGTGTATTGCGAGATTCATCCCTATGCCATGGACCTGGACGCGGTGAGGAGCTACGCCCCCAAGGGCATCATCTTGTCCGGGGGCCCTTCCAGTGTCCATGATGCGGACGCTCCCCTTGCACCTCGGGCCCTTTTTCAGCTGGGCATTCCGGTGCTCGGCGTCTGCTACGGCATGCAGCTCATGGCCCATCTGCTGGGCGGTGAGGTGGAGCGGGCCGAAAACCGGGAATACGGGCCGGCTCTACTGGATGTGGTGGATTCGGCGGCGCTCTTTCAGGACATCGAGGCCACGGATGTGCGGGTGTGGATGAGTCATGGGGACCGCATCGTGCATATGCCCCCGGGTTTTCGCGTTCTGGCCCGCAGCGCCAATTCCCCGGTGGCGGCCATGGCCGATCCGGCTCGAAAACTCTACGGCGTGCAGTTTCACCCGGAAGTGGCCCACACGCCATGCGGTCGCACGCTATTGGACAATTTTTTGTTTCACATTTGTGGCTGCAAGCCCACCTGGACCATGAAGAGTTTTGTGGAATCGGCCATCACGGCCATTCGGGAAAAGGTGGGATCTGATCGAGTGCTGTGCGCCTTGAGCGGCGGCGTGGATTCTTCGGTGGTGGCGGTGCTGTTGCACAAGGCCGTCGGTGAGCAGCTTCAGTGCATCTTTGTCAACAACGGCCTGTTGCGCAAAGGTGAGGCCGAGACCGTGGAACGGGTGTTTCGAGACCATTTTGAAATGCCATTGGTATCCATCAATGCCACGGATCTCTTTCTTAGCCGCCTCAAAGGAGTGACAGACCCTGAGCAGAAACGCAAGATCATCGGTAACCTTTTTATCGAAATCTTTGAACGGGAAGCTTCCAAACTACAGGGCACCCGGTACCTGGCTCAGGGAACCCTTTATCCCGACGTCATCGAAAGTGTGTCCTTTAAAGGGCCGTCGGCGACGATCAAGACCCATCACAACGTGGGCGGCCTTCCCGAACGCATGAAACTGGAACTCATTGAACCGCTGCGAGAACTCTTCAAGGATGAAGTGCGTCAGCTGGGGCGTGAATTGGGATTGCCGGAACGCATCGTTATGCGGCATCCGTTTCCCGGACCGGGTTTGGCCATTCGTATCCTCGGGGAAGTGACCCCTGAAAACCTGCGCATTCTTCGCCAGGCCGACGCCATCGTTTTGGAAGAACTGGAAGCGGCCAATTGGGACAATCGCGTTTGGCAGGCCTTTGCCGTTCTGTTGCCCGTGCGTTCCGTGGGAGTTATGGGCGATGAGCGCACCTACGAGCAGGTGGTGGCCATTCGCGCCGTGGAAAGCGTGGACGCCATGACCGCCGATTGGGCCCGCATGCCCTACCAGCTCTTGGCTCGCCTTTCCAACCGCATCATCAATGAAGTGTCCGGGGTGAATCGGGTGGTCTACGATATTTCTTCCAAACCGCCCAGCACCATTGAATGGGAATAAGATGGACGCCGTCGGTTCGGTGCATCGGTTCTATCGTGAACACCATAGGCCGGGCCCCGGGCACGCCTTTCATGTCCAGGTGGAACAAACGGATCTGTGGGTGCGGGCCGATGCGGACCTTTCGCGCCAAACTCACGATTTGGTGTTGACCTTTCGGCGTCAGATTCTTCAGTACGGGCGTACGTTCCCCGATTTTTTGACGTCCTTGATGCCTCTGCCTGAGGATCCTCTGGCCCCCGAGATTGTGCGCCGAATGTTGCGGGCCGGCCTTCAGGTGGGCGTGGGTCCCATGGCCGCCGTGGCCGGAGCCATCGCCCAAGCCGTGGCCGAAGGGCTGTTGCCTTGGACCACGTCTGTGATCGTCGAAAACGGCGGGGACTGCTACGCAGTGGCCCAAGAAGCCCTGGTGGTGGCCGTGTACCCGGGAAAAAACTCCCCCTTCCGAGACCGATTGGCTCTGAAACTGGCCGCCGAAGACCTGCCCATGGCCGTGTGCACCTCGTCGGGCAGCCTGGGCCATTCCCTGAGTTTCGGTCGAGCGGACGCCGCCACAGTGCTGTCGAAAGACGCCGCTTTGGCCGATGCCTGTGCCACGGCCCTGGGAAACCGCATTCAACACCCCGATGACCTGGAACCGGCTCTGACCTGGATTCAATCCATTCCCGGCGTATTGGGCGCCCTGGCCATCATGCATGATCGGTTGGCTGCCTGGGGGCACATCGCTTTAACGTCACCGTGAAACCTAAAAAGGCCTTGTGTTTCCTTAGTGCGGCTGGTATATGCTCGAATAACCCTTGAAATTAAAAGCATTTTTTATAACGAGCGGGCAAAGGTCATGAACATTGTGGTGCTTTCCGACACGCATCTCACCCGCGTGACGCAGGAACTGCAAGCTGTATGTGCGCACTACTGCGATGCGGCGGACCTGGTGGTGCATCTCGGGGACTGGACGGCGGGGTGTGTGTTGGACTACTTCGAGCAGTACCGTTTGGAAGCGGTCTGCGGCAATATGGACGAGGCGTCGGTGCGTTTGAGGCTGCCCACGAAAAAGACGTTTCGCGTGGGTTCCATTACCATTGGGCTGACCCATGGGTGGGGATACGGTGGGGACGTAACGGCGCAGCTGCTAGAAAAATTTGACGGGGTGGACGTGATTCTTTTTGGGCACACGCATCGGCCTCTTGTGGAAAAAGTGGACGGGCGGTTGCTGATAAATCCGGGTTCGGTGTTTTCGGGTCGAGGTCCCCAGGGGCGAACGCTGGCCGTGTTGAAGATTGGCCCATCGCTGCACGCGAACATCATCGAGCTGTAGGGGCAGAATCATGCGGAATCTGTGGGCGCCGTGGCGTATGGAATACATTTTGGGAAAGAGGGAACCCTACTGCATTTTTTGTCCGGAAGGTGGCGGACTGAGTGATGCGGAACGCCTGATTCTTTATCGGGGCCAATGGACCATGGTGATGATGAACAAGTATCCTTACAATAATGGTCACCTTCTGGTGGCACCGTGGCGTCACGTGGCCGGTCTGGAAGATCTTACGGAAGAGGAAATGACCGACCTCATGAAGAAAATGAAAATGTGTGTGAACATTGTGCGGCGTCTCATGCGTCCCGACGGCTTCAATGTGGGGCTCAATCTGGGAGCGGCGGCCGGCGCCGGGGTAGAAAGCCATTTGCACTTTCACGTGGTGCCACGCTGGGAAGGGGACACCAATTTCATGACGGTTTTTGCCGACGTGCGCAGCATTCCCGAACATCTGAGACAAACCTACGATAAGTTGCGTCCGCATTTCGACAAGGAGAAGGCCCATGAAGCTCTTTAGGCTCGTGACCACCCTGTTGCTTGTGGCCGTGATCGTGCTTTTTGTGCGCCAAAACATGACCACCTTTCAAAGGGATCTAGACTTCAGTCTCTATCTATTCATTCGAGAAGACGTGCGCTGGACTCTCAAGGTGTCCACCGTGATCTTCCTTGCCGGTTTTGTGGGTCTTCTGGTGGGTGTGGTCTTCATGTTTCGACCTTTCTATCATACGCGTAAGGCCTTACAGGCGGAACGGTCCGAAAAGGAAAGGCTGTTGGCGGAAAGAGCCATGACCCTGGACGACAAGCCGGCGCAGCAACTCAACGACCTACAGGCTCAGGCGCGGCCTTTGTCCGAGCCCCAGCCCGACACGGATGCGCCCGCCTAAGGAGCCTTTCTTCGACTGTGGATGTTCATGAACAAGCTCACCCCCATGATGAAACAGTATCTGGAAATCAAGGCGCAGCATCCTGAGGCCTTGCTACTCTACCGCATGGGGGACTTCTACGAGCTCTTCTTTGACGATGCCGTCACGGCATCACGCCTTCTAGACATTGCCCTCACATCCCGGGACAAGAACGCGGTAAACCCCGTGCCCATGTGCGGCGTTCCTTATCATGCCGCCGAAAGCTACATTGCTCGGCTGGTGCAGGCGGGCCACAAGGTGGCCGTCTGTGACCAGGTGGAAGATCCCAAGAAGGCCAGGGGATTGGTCAAGCGGCAGGTGACGCGCGTCATCACGCCGGGATTGGTGCTGGAAAGCCAGAACCTCTCCGCCAAGGACCCCAATTATCTGGCGGCGGTGGCTCGAAAAGGGGACCGGTACGGTCTGGCCTATGTGGATGTTTCCACAGGGGATTTTCAGGTAGTGGAAGTGGAGGGGCGTGAGGCGCTATGGCGGGAACTTTCGCGGGTGAGCCCCAAAGAGGTTCTCGTGGCTGACGAACACGAAACCACGTGGATGTCTCAGGGAATGTCCGGTGTAGCGTTCACGGTGTTGGATGAATCGGCCTTTGATGCGGCTCGATGCCGGGAGAGGCTGCTGGATCATTTTCGCGTGCATTCCCTGGAAAGCTTTGGCATTAAGGACAATCCTTTGATTATTCGAGCTGCGGGAGCCATTTTGGATTACCTGCGGACCAATCACCTGGACGCCTGCGCACATCTTCAAAAAATCACGCCGTATCAACCCGACGATTACATGGCCTTGGACGAAGCCACTCTTAAGAATTTGGACGTCCTTCAGGCCGCTTCCACTCAGAGTCGCAAGGGTTCGCTGCTGCACGCGCTCGATGAGACCCTAACGCCCATGGGCGCTCGGTTGCTTCAGAAATGGGTGCGCTATCCTTTGGTGGATGTTTCGACCATCGTACAGAGGCAGGACGCCGTCTCCGAACTCCTGGACAAGGGCAGCACGCGGGCGCAGCTTCGGGAAATCTTTGGCAACATGGCCGACATGGAGCGTATTGTCGCTCGCGTGAGTGTGGGAACGGCGGGGCCGAGGGATCTTGCGGCGCTACGCCGATCTATGGACCTGTTGCCGACGGTGAAGGAACATCTTGGAAGTCTGTCGTGCCCATTTTTCTCCGACCTCGCGTCCGATTGGGATTCCCTGGAAGATGTGGCGCAACGCATTGCGCACACTCTGGTGGACGATCCCCCTCATGCCTTGAATTCCGGCGGGGTGATTCGCTCCGGCGTCGATGCGGCGCTGGACCATTACACACGCCTAGCTCTGGATGCCAAGGGTTGGATCGCGGAATATGAAGTGAAGGAACGGGCCCGCACCGGCATCAGTTCCCTGAAGGTTCGCTACAACAAAGTCTTCGGGTATTATATCGAAGTGTCCAAAGCTAATCTGGGTCTGGTGCCGAACGATTACATGCGCCGTCAGACCTTGGTCAATGCGGAACGGTTCATCACCGAAGAGCTCAAGAACTTCGAAGACCAGGTGCTGCATGCGGATGAAAAGCGCCGCGAACTGGAAGGACAGCTCTATGAAGCCCTGCGGAGCTGGGTGGCGCAGCATGCCGAAAGGATTCTCAAGGCGGCTTGGCACATCGCGCATCTGGATGTGGTCGCTTCCCTGGCGGAAACGGCAGGCCGCTGGGGGTACTGTCGGCCAGTGGTGGATGACGGCGGCGTGATCGATATTCGAGAGGGCCGGCATCCCGTGGTGGAACGTTTCTTGCCCGACGGCGCTTTCGTGCCCAATGATGTGCACCTGGATTCTCGAGACCACCAGATTCTCGTGATCACCGGGCCCAACATGGCCGGAAAATCCACCATTCTGCGCCAGACGGCTCTCTTGGTGCTCATGGCCCAAACCGGCTCCTTCATTCCGGCTTCCGAAGCGCGCATCGGCATCGTGGATCGCATCTTCACACGCGTGGGGGCATCCGATGACCTGGCTCGAGGTCGATCCACCTTTATGGTGGAAATGCAGGAGACGGCCAACATTTTGCACCAGGCCACACCACGAAGCCTCATCATTTTGGATGAAATCGGCCGCGGCACGTCCACCTTTGACGGCATGAGTCTGGCCTGGGCCGTGGCGGAATACCTTCACGACCTGCACGGCGTGGGCGTCAAGACGCTGTTTGCCACCCATTATCATGAATTGACGGAGTTGGCGGAACGACTGCCTCGCATTAAGAACTACAACGTGGCCGTCAAAGAATTTGAAAGCGACATTGTCTTCTTTCATCGTCTGGTTCCCGGAGGGACGAACAAGAGTTACGGCATTCATGTGGCGCGGCTGGCCGGGCTTCCCAAGGACGTCATCGTGCGGGCTCAAGAGATCCTAAGCCAACTGGAGGCGGGAAGCCATCGTCCTCCCGAGCGGCTAAAAGATGCGGCGCGCCCGACGCCCCGACGCAAATCCCAAACCGGGTTTCAGATGAGTCTGTTTCCACAGGGCGAAGCCTGGCTTCAGGACGCCATCATGGCTCTAGACCTGGACCGCATGACCCCTCTGGCGGCCCTCAAGACCCTCTACGGACTTCAAGAACAAATCAAAGGGCGCCGTGCTGTAGGGCTGCCCAGAAGCAAAGAGACACAGAATAAAATAAGGTCTTTGAACCAACCAACTTTGACGGACGGGCAGGGCCGAGGTCTCCGATTTCAAAGCGAGAAAGATGCCGCGGTTCTGCGCCATGATGCATCTCAGCGGAGTGGTGGAGAAGCACCGTGAGAAAATGGGCTTTGAGAGCCAAAGGCCTTTGGAGTGTGTTGGTTTTAGCGGGAATTTTAGGCGTGATCGGCCCTTTGGCCCATGGAGCGGCGATACCAGATCTGGAAAGCCGCTACGGCGAAGCGCGCCGACAGTACCAGGGGCTGCTCAGCCGTTTGAAGGATTCTCAAGGGCAAGCGCTCTTTCGAAAAAACATCGAAAGATTTCAGGAGATTCTACGCCAAGATGTCAAGCAGCAGCTGGCCGACCGCTGTCTTTTTATGATTGCCCGCTCCTACCACCACCTTCACGATGCGCTCAGAGCCGAACAAGACTACAAAAAGGCTCTCGCCTATTACAAACAGGTGGCCCTTCGTTTCCCCCAGAGCCCTTTGGCGGATGACGCCCTGTTTCTTTCGGGAATTCTTCTAGAAGCCAGGGAGCCTTCGGAAGCCTATCTGGAATTTTTAAGGGTGTGCGTCCTGTTTCCTCAAGGGGATATGACCACAAGGGCTCGGCAGAAAGCCAAAGCCTTAGCCAAGAGGTTGAGTGGAACGGCTTCCGCGGGCCCTATAGCTCAGTCTGTCGTGGCGGAGGACAGTAAGGAAGAGCCAAAAGCCAACGAAGAGAGCCCGGACAAAGGATTCAAGGCTGCATCGAGTGCCTCCGCGGCGCCTCTGTCCCCGCAAGAACCCAGGGTGAGCGTGGAAAAAATCCGGCATTGGTCTGCAGACGAATACACGCGCGTCGTGATCTATCTCAGTGGTCCTGTGCGTTACGGTCGCAGCGAGCGGCCGGCCGACCCGGAAAGAAATCTACCGCAGCGCATTGTTCTTGAACTGAAACGCTGTGTTGTGGGGCCCGACGTCAACTCCACGGTTCCCATCATGGACGGATTGTTACAAGGTGTTCGCCTCAAAGCTTCTTCTGAGGATAAAACCCAGGTCATTCTGGACCTTCAGTCGGTAGAGTTCTATCGCGTTTTTTCGCTGGCTGATCCGTTCCGCGTGGTTATCGACGTGAAGGGTCAGAAGAAGCGACCGTCCCAAGTTGTCGCGCCGCCCAGCCCGACATCTGCCGCACCGCCTGCCGTCCAGGCCAAACCGATCCTTAAAAAAGGTATGCCCAGCGTTATCGAACAGCTTGGCCTTACGGTTCGACGCATCGTGATCGATCCTGGACACGGCGGCAAAGACAAGGGAGCCATCGGACCCGGCGGCGTCTACGAAAAGGACATCACCCTGGCCGTAGCCAAGGAGCTGAAAAAGATTCTGGAAAAGGAAGGCGGCTATGAAGTGATTCTTACGCGAAACACCGACCGGTACTTAAGCCTGGAAGAACGCACGGCCATCGCCAACACCAAGAAAGCCGATCTTTTCATTTCCATTCACACCAACGCCCACGAAGACCGAAATCTGGGTGGCATCGAAACCTATTTTCTAAATTTTTCCAAGGACAAAGAGTCTGCGCGTTTGGCTGCCCTGGAAAATGCCACCTCAGCCAAGCATATCAGCGACCTGGAGGCTATCTTGAACGAGCTGTTGCACAACACCAAGATCAACGAATCGTCGCGCCTGGCCCGTGAGATTCACCAGGGGATGATGCGCAGTCTGAAAGCACACCGAAACCTGCGTGACCTGGGCGTGAAACAGGCACCCTTTTATGTGCTTTTAGGTGCGCAAATGCCCAGTGTCCTGATCGAAGCCTGCTTTATTTCTAACCCTCAGGAAGAGCAGCTGCTCAAGCAAGCCCAGTTCCAGCGTGCTTTGGCCAAAGCCATCTCCAAAGGGATTCGCTCTTACAGGGACCGCCTTGCTCAAGTCAGCCGTTTAGGGGAAGGCGCATGAGTCCGTTCGAGCTAAGTAAAGTGAGTCCTGGAACGGTTGTGGAATTTTTTGAAGCTAAGGAATTGCTGCTCGGCGTCTGCCTGACCGTCAAGGATCAAAAGCTTCATGTGCTCACGGAAGCCAACCGGGAAATGAGCCTGGTGCTTCGGCGCGTGGTGTCGGCTTCGCCCAACAAATTGAATCCGGCTCAGAGCCGCGACGATCTAGTGCGGGCACTCAAAAGCCTTCGAAACGTGCGCGAGACCCTGGCCGCTCAGGTGAACGTGGCGGAATTGTGGTCGGTTCTGGAAGGCGAATCGGAAGCCTATGGCCCGAAGGATTTGGCCGACCTGGTTTTTGCTTCTGGAGTGACCGATGACCATGTGGCGGCCGTGCAAAGGGCCTTGCTGGCGGACCGATTATACTTTCAGTTCAAAGACGGGCTCTTTGCCGCACGAACAGCGGAACAGGTGGAACGCCGCCGCGAAGAAATGGCTCGGGAAGCGGAAAGGGTGCGTCTCTTGGAGGAGGGCGCTCAGTGGGCGCGTCGAGTGTGGCAGGCAAAGTCGGGGGGGCGACACGACATTGTTGATCCAAAGGTTCTAGAAAAGATCAAGGATTTTGGCATCTTTGGGCAGGAATCAGAAAGCGCTGCTTTTGTTAAGGAACTTTTCGGCCGAGCGGGCATTCCCGTGCAACCTGCCAGTGCCTTTCGCCTGCTGGTGCGCTTGGGTGTGTGGTCCGAAGACGAAAATCTCTATTTGCACCAGCAGGGTTTGAGCCTGGAGTTTCCTGAAAAAGCCCTGGATGCGGCCGAGCGGGCCAAGAAGCTTGCGGAGCGGATTTGGACGGGAGAAGATCGCAGCGACTTTCGATCCCTAGACGTTTTCACCATTGACAGTGCGTCCACACGGGACTTTGACGACGCTTTGAGTTTTCGCCCTTTGGGCCAAGGGCTTTGGGAAGTGGGAGTTCACATTGCCGATGCCGCCCATTTTGTGGACCTTCATGATGTGCTGGACCAAGAGGCCGCCTCACGGGTGACGTCCATCTATCTGCCGGATCGGCGCATTCCCATGCTGCCGTCGGCCTTGTCCGAAGAAGCCTGCAGTTTGTGCCTGGGCAAGGATCGAGCGACCCTGAGCTTTATCATGGAAGTGGATGCGGCGGGACAGATCCATCGATGCTCTATTCGGCCCGGGATCGTTCGAGTGACCCGCCGTTTGACCTATGAGCAGGTGGACGGCTTGGTGGAAACCGAGGAGGCATTCAAGGTTCTGTGGCACTTGAGCGAGCGGCTTCGGGAACAACGCCGAGAAAGAGGGGCCGTGCTCTTGCCGTTGCCGGAAATCCACATCAGCGTCAACGACCACGGCATGATTCAGCTGATTCGGTACGATAAGGAACGCCCCAGCCAGATCATCGTCTCGGAATGGATGATCGCGGCCAACGCTCGCGCCGCCGCGTACCTGGCGGAACACAATGTTCCCGCCATTTATCGGTGCCAGGCGGAATGCCGTCCTGAGACCGATCAAGTGCAAAGCGACTACCCCATTTTTCATATCTACCGGCAGCGCCGTCTCTTTGCGCGGGCCGAGCTGGAAACCAGACCAGGTCCCCACTGCAGCCTGGGCACGAACCCTTACACCACCGTCACGTCTCCCATACGCCGTTACATCGACCTGGTGGTGCAGCGCCAGATCAAAGCCGCCCTTTGCGATGGACGACCCGTCTATGGAGAAGAAGATCTGGAAAAGATACTCACCCATGTGCGGGTTCAGCTAAGCAAGATCGCCTTTGTCCAGCGCAAATGGACCCGGTACTGGATTCTTCGATACCTGGAACAGGAAGACATTCAAACGGTGCACGCCATTGTGCTGGACAAGAACGCCAAATTCGCCTACCTGCTTCTACCCGATTTTCTCTTGGAAGTGCAGGCACCTCTGCCTTCCGACCATCCCGTTGGTGCCGGGGAAATGGTGCGCTTGAAGATCGAGCGCCTGCATCCTCGAGACGACGTGCTGCGCGTGCAGATCGTGTGAGCCCCTCGCGCGCGGCAAGGGCATCAAAGGATCGGGGCCGTCGTGGCGTTTGGGTTTGTGAGCGCGGCGTTTTTTAAGCCTCTGCGCCCGCGGGCTTCGACCTTGGCGGGGAGCGCGATGGCGCGATCTTCCTTTTGGCATGGCAGACGGCCGTGATTCCCTCCCTTAGAAAGACGGCGCCCAGAGCGTTCCAGCTCAGACACATTGCCCGCCCCAAGGAAAGAGGGCACGGCGGCGTTTGTTGAAGCGCCTGCCCTGCTGAAGGACTTAGGACGAGGCGGCGGGTGTGGGGGATTGCGCTTGAAGCTCATGGAAGAGAAAGGCTTCCACGAAATCGTCCAGATCGCCATCCAGAACACTGTCCACATGACCTTTTTCCACCTGAGTTCGGTGGTCTTTGACCAGGCGGTAAGGCTGCAGCACATAAGAGCGAATCTGATTTCCCCAGGCGATTTCATCCAGGTTGTCGTGCAGCTCCTGCATTTCCGCTTGCTTTTTCTGCATTTCCCTTTCGTAAAGCCGAGCCCTTAGCACCTTCATGGCGATGTCACGGTTTCGATGCTGGGAGCGTTCGTTCTGGCACTGGACCACGATGCCGGTGGGAAGGTGCGTGATGCGCACGGCCGAGCTGGTCTTGTTAACGTGCTGGCCCCCCGCGCCGCTGGAACGAAAGGTTTCCACCTGAAGGTCCGAAGGCTTGATGTCGATGACGATGGAATCGTCCACCTCCGGATACACACATACGGCGGCAAAGGATGTGTGGCGGCGTCCGCTGGCATCAAAGGGGGAAATCCTCACCAAGCGATGCACGCCGGATTCTCCTTTGAGCAACCCGTAGGCGTAAGGGCCGTTGACCGTGAAGGTGGCGCTCTTAATGCCCGCTTCTTCACCTTCCAAAAGATCCACCACTTCCGTTTGAAACCCGCGGCGTTCACACCAGCGCAAATACATGCGAAGAAGCATTTCCGCCCAATCCTGGGCTTCCGTACCGCCAGCCCCCGCATTGATGCTCACGATGGCGTTGCGCACATCGTTTTCTCCGGCCAACATCTGACGCACTTCCAAGGCCTTGATCTTTTTTCGGATTTCCTTGACCTTGCGGGCCACGTCGTGGATTGTGTCGCCGTCGCCTTCTTCAAGGGCCAAATCGAGAAGCAGCTCGTTGTCTTCCAGTTCGCTTTTCAAACCGTCGAAGTCCACAATGATTTCCGAAAGCTGGGCTCTTTCCTTGAGCACGGTCTTGGACTTCTCGGGGTCATCCCAAAAATCCTGCCGAGCCATCACGCGATCCAGTTCCTGAAGCCGCTGGCGTTTTCCCGCAATGTCAAAGATAGCCTCCCAGCGTGTCCACCCTTTGGTGCAGCTCTTTTAGTGTACTTCGCAGTTCTGTGGTTTCGATGACCATGATGTCTTCCTCCTTACAGACCGTCTTACAACGGCATCTTTTTCTTGAACCATACCATACCGGACGGCGGCTTCCCAAGAAAATGGCAAGAGGGGTTTTTGAAGAGGCGGCGCCGTCGAGCCTGCTCCCCATACACGACACACAGCAGTGCCGTCAAGGTGCAGCCCCAGGCAAAAACATCCCCGTAACGCACATAGAAAGAAGGCGTATTCGATCCGACAAAAACGGTGGCTTTGGTGGTGGCGGCCACGTTCAGGGGCAAGGACGTCAGGGTTTTCCCCGTAGGATCAAAAATGGCGCTGATTCCCGTGTTGGCGCAGCGCACCAGAGGCACGCGGTTTTCCACGGCACGCCAACGAGCGATGTCCAGATGCTGATATGGGGCGGCAGTGCGGCCGAACCAGGCGTCGTTGGTCAGATTCACAAGCACTCGAGCGCCATGGCGCACGGCATCCCGAGCCAATTCCGGAAAGATGGCTTCGTAGCAGATGAGAAGCCCAAGAAAGGTGTCCTTAAAAGGAAACACCGATGGGCCCCTTCCAGGAACGAAATCCCCGGCGGCGGCCACGAGTTTTTCCACAAAGAAGAGTACGCGCTTCAGGGGCACGTATTCTCCAAAAGGCACCAGATGACGTTTGGCATAGAAAGCCACGATGCCCTGGTCGTGATGGAGCAGCACGGCGCGGTTTTGCAATCGCGGGGATGCGCCATCGGGAATGACCCAGGGAATGCCCAACAGGATGGGAACCTGGACGGAAGCCGCAATGTCATGAAGCCTTCGCGTGGGTGTGTCTTCGTAGCCGTAGAAAAAGGGGGCCGCCGTTTCAGGCCACACCAAAAGGTCCACGGGCTTTTCCTCTAGAGCCGCCTGGGAAAGATTCCAATAAATGTTCAGCGTCGCCTCTTGATATTCCGGGTCCCATTTGACGGACTGGTCGATGTTACCTTGAATCAAGGCCACATGTAGGGGGTGCGCGGCGTTCTGATGGGGATTTTCAAAGGATTTTTCGCGCCACAGGCCGTAGGCCACAAAGAGCGCGGCGCATAGAGCAGCGGCGCACACGTGGCGGAGGCCAACGCGCCCTTTCACAAGTCTTGCGAGCACAGTGTTGCCGAGGACCACTAGCCAGCCCACGCCGTAGACACCGGCCAGATCGGCCGTTTGCACAAGAGGGGTCACCGTCGTTTGCGTGTAACCCACATTGGTCCAGGGAAAACCCGTCAGCAGATGGGCGCGGCCCCATTCCAGGGCAATCCAAAGGCACGGCAGTCCCCAGATGGCCAGCCCTTGAGACCCTTGCCAGCGCTGAGCCACGGCAAAAAAGATGGCAGGGTAAAGGGCGAGATAGGCGCACAAAAGACACAGCACCGCCGCGGCCACGGTCAAGGGCAGGTTGCCATAGTGGGTCACCACATAGGTGATCCAGGAAAGCGTTGTCAGGTGATGGATAAACCCTGCGAGAAAACCCAGGGAAAATGCCGTGCCAAGGGAGAGCTTAGCCACGTGGACCAGAAGGGGAACCAGAGCGATCCAGCCGGCGGGGGCATAATGCCATAAAGGAAAGCCTGCGGTAAGCAGCAGGCCCGTGGCGCAAGCGGCCGTCCAGGGGGAGGTGAGCAGGCCCATCAAGGAAGGGATTCCTCTCAATGGGAGGATTCCGATTCCGCCGAAGCATTTTCCAGAACACCTTGTAGGCGGCGGATGCGAACCTTTTGCACCTTGCGGCTGTCGGCGGCTTCCACGATCATTTCCACATTCTTGAAGACCACCTTTTCGCGCACGGCGGGGACTCTACCCAGCCGGCTAATAATAAAGCCTCCAACGGATTCAAACTTGCCCTCGGGAAACTGCATGTCTAAATAATCCTCAAGCTCTTCCACATCAAGCCGAGCATCCACCAGAATGGAGCCGTCTTCTTGTTCCACCAGCCAATTTTCCTCCGCGTCGTACTCATCCATAATGTCGCCGATGATTTCCTCGATGATGTCTTCCATGGTGAGGACGCCCGCGGTGCCGCCGTATTCGTCGATGACGATGGCCATGTGGGACTTGCGGTGCCGAAGATCTCGCAGCACTTCGCTGATTTTCTTGGATTCGGGAATGAAATAGGGCGCTCGAAGAATCTCTCGCAGATCCAGGTCCGTCTTGCCCCAGTGCTGCAACAGATCCTTGGCATGCAAGATGCCGATGATGTTGTCGATGGAATTCTGGTAGATGGGAATGCGCGAGTGGCCCGATTCCACAATGTGGGCGATGAGAGATTCCACGGTGGATTCCTGGGGCGCGGCGACGGTATCAGTGCGAGGCACCATGATCTCGCGAGCCACCGTGTCCCGAAAAGAAAAGATCCCTTGGATCATTTCCCCTTCGTCTTCAGAGATGAGCCCGCGCTCTTCGCCCTCATCAATGAGCTGCTGGATCTGCTTCTCCAGATCCTTGGGTTTGTCGATCCGCGAGAGGCGGCGCAGAGCCTTTTTCAGCCAGCGCGCCAGGCCTTTGGCAGATTCCTCTTCCAAATCGTTCCCTCAATCTTGCGACGAGGCCACGACAGCCGAAGCCCTTGAAGGACCGGCAGCCGCCCATGATCCTACAAAAATCTAACAAGCTCCGTCAAACCTTGTCTACAAAAATATGGGCGAGAATCTTGTGAACAAGGCGTGCAGCAAGAAAATCGGGGGCGACCATGCCCGGAATGGGGCACAGTTCCATGACATCGAAGCCCACCACACGCCTTTGGGCTGTCACGGCTCGAATCACAGACATGAGGTCGTACCAGCCCAGGCCTCCCGGCTCCGGGGTGCCGACGGCCGGCATAATGGACGGATCCAAGACATCCAAATCGATGGTCACATATACCCAAGGGCCCAGGGCATCCACAATTTGGGACACTGCATTGGAGTCCCGAATCACTGGTTCGGCGAAAAAGGCCGGAATTCTCTTGTGCCGAATTAGGTCGTGTTCTTCCCGGGTCATGGAACGCAGACCCACCTGAACCACATCGGCCATGTTCAACACATGGCGCATGACACAGGCGTTGCTGAACGAAGTTTCTTGGTAGGATTCTCGAAGATCTGGATGCGCGTCCAGATGCAAAACCGTCAAAGGGCCAAAGTGTTCGCAGGCCGCCCGAATCATGCCCAGCGACATGAGGTGTTCGCCGCCAAGCAGCACCGGAATCTTTTCCGCCTTAAACAGGGCCGCGGCCACCGCTCGCACTCTTTCAACCATGTCTCGAGGAGAAGCGGCCGTCACTCGAAGTTCTCCAAGTGTGGCGATGCCGTGCCGGTAAGGTTCCGTGCCGGTGTCCTCTTCGTAGCACTCCAGTTCTCGCGACGCCGCCAGGATGGCTCGAGGCCCCTCGCGCGTGCCGGATCGAAAGGTTGTGGTCCCATCGTAGGGCGCTGCGACAATTACCGCTCGCGCCGCCTCCACAGAGGCGCTGTATTCGGGCAAGCCCAGAAAAGACAAACAGGGACCGAGGTACTGCATCACCTCGGTCCCCAGTACGTGTGTCGCTCTCTTCATGAATGATCAGCGCCTTCGGTGGCGCAGCATGCGGTCCATGCGCACCACCTGCGTGGAATCTTCAATGGTGTTGGGAAATTCCTGTCCCCGATCCAACACGTTGATCTCGCATTTTTGAATGCGAAACCGTTCCTTGACAACCGCCACCGCTTTGTCAGTATCGAAAGGCTTGCAGGAAAACATGTCCAAGCTGAGATACCTCTTTTCGGGGAAGGTATGAATGCTGATATGGCTTTCCGCAATGAGCACAAAGCCGGAAATGCCCCAATCCTCAGGGACCGCCCCATTGTATCGAAAGACATACGGGGGCATGATCTTGGTCATTTCCATCTCTTGAGGATACTCGTCCAAGAAGTTGTAAATCACATTGATGTCCTGCAAAACTTCAGGATCGCATCCGTAGCCGTCCAGCATCAGATGGACCCCAAAGCCGAATTCCGGTTTTTTCATGTTCATCTCTGGCACCTCCCGACCATTCGATGGATCGACCCGAAAGCTCAAAGCTGCCGGTGACGGCCTCCCTGAATCATGCCTCGGAAAGCTCAAAACCGGGACTGGCTCACCACCCACAACAGATGCGCTTCCCCCCGGCCGGAATTTTCCACCCAATGCCGCGTCGAACTCTTGAAGTAAAAACAATCGCCCACGTTGAGCCGATGGGGCTTGTTGTCAAACCATAGCGTGACCGATCCCTTGATAACAAAGCCGAACTCTTCCCCCTCATGAGGGGAATGTTCCACGGTTCGGCCCCCTTTTTGCATCTGCACGATCACCGGGTCCATGATTCGACCCAAGGCCTTCGGCAGCAGAAAATAAATGGCGCACTCCTCCGTCGATTCGGAACTGAGCACGCGCGCTCTTTTGCGAGCCACCACCGTCGGGCTCGGCATGTCCTGAAAAAACTCGGCCAAATCCACTCCCAGCACGTCCAAAATGCTTTTCAAGGTGGCGATGGACGGGGAGGTCAGATCCCGTTCCAGCTGGGAAATGAATCCCTTGGTCAAATAGGCCCGATTGGCCAGTTCCTCCTGGGTCAGGCCGTTTTCCATACGAAGCCGTCGGAGCTTGTCTCCGATCCTGAGGCCGTCCTCCATGGTTTACCTATATTAAACAGAAAGTTTAAAAAAGCGCGCTTTGTATAAGGGCCTGGACCAGCAATGTCAAGAAAAAATTCACGGCTTTTGGGAGAGCGCCTTTGGCGTTGTTTGGGAGGCTGAGCGGACTAAAAGGCGGCCCTTAGCGAACGGATTGAAGCGATTCGGGACAAGAGACGCCAAAGGCTTCCAATGAACCGTTGGTGTCTCCTTCCAGGCACAGACGGTTGCCGCCCAATTCCTTCTTGGCGCGATACTGGGCCATGTCGGCCCTTTGAATCATATCCTCGATGCTTCTTTCCACATTGCCATCCAGGTATCGGAACTGGGCGGCCCCGATGGACAAGCTGGTAGGCGTGGCATCCAAGGCGGCGTAGCGCTTCTGAATGCGCTCCACCACCATGCGGACTTGGTCGGCGTTGAGGTGTGGCAGCACCACGGTGAATTCGTCCCCGCCGTAACGGAAAGCCGAATCCACATGCTCACGAATGGACTGCTGTAATATGGCTCCCAACTCTACCAGCAGCAAATCTCCTGCCTGATGGCCTTCTTTATCGTTGTATTGCTTGAACAAATCAATATCGATAAAAAGCAGAAAGAGCGAATGGCCGTAACGCACTGCACGGACCGCTTCCTGAAGCAAAATGGTGCGAAAATGACGCCGGTTAAAGAGCCCTGTCAGGGGATCTCGAATGGCCAACTCTTCCAGTTGGCTGCGCAAATACCGTTCGCGCAGCAGCCGTCGAATCTTGGCTTCCAGCTTGTCCAGCCCAAAAGGCTTGGTGATGAAGTCCGCCGCTCCGGCTCGAATCACATCCACGTATTTATACCTTGTGGCATGTCCCGTGATGGCGATGGAGTCTGTGTGGGGATAGTGTTGTCTTATGTGGTGTATGAGTTCCATGCCGTCCATGCGGGGCATGTCCATATCGGTGATGACGATGTCATAGGTGTTGGTTTTGAGCTTTTCGCAGGCGTCTAGGCCGTCGGCGGCCAGATCCACCTGGTGGCCGATGTAACTCAAACTTTCCGAGACCAACTCCCGCACGCTCACTTCATCATCCACGACGAGAATGCGCTGCGGGCCGAAATGTTCTTCTCGAAAGGGCGTTGTCATGTGCCGTTTTTCCCAAGAATCGTTTGCGCAGAATGAGGAAATACAATACGGTGTCTTGATCTTTTTGGCAATGGGTTTTCGGAACGGTTTTCAGGGAAAAGAGTTCCCTGCGAACGGCAACGAGGCTAGTGAAGCATGGAACGTCTCTTGATTATCTATAAAAAGGGTCGAAACGACGCCGCGGTGCTCGCTCAGGAACTGGTGGCCTGGCTTAACGCCAAAGGCTACGCCGCAAAGGCGCGAGAAAACCTTTCAGACACGAAAACCCTTACGCCGCCGCCACCTTTGCCCATGGATGCCGATGCCGTGGTGGTTCTTGGCGGCGACGGCACCTTACTCAGCGTGGCCCGCCAGGTGGCGGACCGGGACATCCCCATCGTGGGGGTGAACCTAGGCGGGTTGGGTTTTCTCACGGAAATCAGTCGAGAGCACTGTTTTCAGGACTTGGACCGCGTGTTGTCCGGAGCCTACGACATTGAAGAGCGCATGCGGCTCCGCGTAGCCTTGGAGCGTCAGGGTCGAGAGGTTTTTGTCCAGACGGTTTTGAACGATGCGGTGATCAACAAGGGAGCTCTGGCCCGCATCGTGGACCTGGACACCCATATCGACGGCCGCTACCTCACCCACTACCGAGCCGACGGCCTCATTGTGGCCACGCCTACGGGTTCCACGGCCTACAACCTTTCAGCCGGAGGGCCCATTGTCTATCCCACCGCGCAAGCGGTCATTTTGACACCCATCTGCCCTTTTGCCCTAAGCAATCGCCCTATTATTCTGCCGGCTTCCTCTCGTATTCAGGTCCAGCTGGACGACAAAGCTCAAGACGTGACCTTGACCTGCGACGGTCAGGTGGGCCAGCGCCTGGCCCCCAACGACACCATTGCCGTGGTCATGTCCCCCCATAGCCTCAAACTCATCAAACCCGCCAGCACCGACTACTTTGACATTCTGCGCACCAAACTCAAATGGGGCCAGACCTGAAGGGTGACTCACAGAGCCCGCATCCATTCAGGTCTGAGCGGCACCTGTTGGTTTATGGCGGCATCGATCATCGCCAGGCCCTTTGCTTTGTCCGTAGGCATTTTGACTTTAATGGGCAAGTAATTGGACGCGTGGTTGGACATAAACAAGCCCCGGGACATGTGCGTGTGGGCCAGCATCTCGCGCAGTTCGGCCAGCAGTTCCAGGGGCGTGAGCGGCGAAAAGGTTCCGCGACGCACCTGATCTCCCAGTTCCGTGTTGGGCAGCACCATCAAGGTCAGGGCGCCCACATAATGTGGATCCATGGCCGTGAGCAGGGATCCTGTGGCTTGCGCATGCGCCAGAGATTGCTCCCGACCCGCAATACCCAAAAGGACGGTGACCGACAACTTCAGACCGGCTTCGCGAACCCTTTGACCCGCTTCGATCAATCTCTCCCGCGAAACCCCCTTGCGGATGGCGCGTAAGGTTTCCGGGTGGCCGGTTTCCACGCCCAGATAAACGATCCCCAGACCCAGATCTCTCAGTTCCGCCAGTTCCTGAGGGGTCTTGCGCAGAATGCTCTTGGCGTTGCCGTACAGGCCTACTCTTTGAATCCACGGCATAGCCCGGCGGATTTTTTGTAAAATGTCGACAAGTCTGGGCTGCGGCACGATGAGAGCGTCGCCGTCGGTGAGGAACACGCGGCGCAGGAAAGGAAAATGCCTCGCCGCATAGGCGATGTCCTGGTCAATGATGTCCTGGTCCTTGATGCGAAAACGCACGCCTTTGTACGTGCCACAGAATGTGCACTTGTTATGGCTGCACCCGATGGTGACCTGCAAAAGAATGCTGTCCGCTTCACTGGGTGGCCGAATGATCATGCCTTCGTAATGCATGCCGTCCATCTGTGCGCGTCTCCACCCTTGCATGTTTTGCCGAAACGGCGCGTCAAAGACGCCTCATTCGGCCTTTGAGATTTGCAAACGATTCCTCTATAGTGAGCCGCTCAGAAATTTTCAAGTTAGGAGGCTCTGTTGATGACAGAACAAGGCATGACTCTATATGAACCGTTCACCGCCACCATGGGACGCCGGTTCAAAATCCACCGCGTGATTCACGCGCAAAAGACCCCCTTTCAGCTCGTGGAAGTGGTAGACAGTCCCGATTTCGGCGTCACTCTTTTTCTGGATCGCCGCTTTCAAACCTCCGAACAAGACGAGTTTTTTTACCACGAATCCTTGGTCCATCCGGCCATGATGCTGCATCCCGACCCACAGCGCGTGCTCATCATCGGGGGCGGGGACGGAGGCACCCTGGAGGAGGTGTTAAAGCACCCGTCGGTGAAGGCCGTGACGATGGTGGAACTGGACGGGGAAGTGGTGGTGATTGCCAAGGCCTATCTTCGCAGCATCTGCGGCGAGGCTTTTGAGGACCCTCGCGTGCGACTCCTCATTGGGGACGGACGCCGGTTCGTGGAGGAGACGGCGGAAACCTTTGACGTCGTCTTGCTGGACCTCACCGATCCCATGGAACCGTCCAAATATGTGTACACCCGAGAATTCTACGCGCTGTGTGCCAAGCGGCTGCGGCCTGGGGGCATTCTGGGGTTGCACAACGACTCCCCGTTTTTCTTTCCAGAAGCCTACAACGTTATCACCAAGACGCTGGATGCCGTGTTTCCTCATCGGCGCCAATACACCGCCTACATCGTGGGCTATATGCTGGACTTTGCCTTTTCCGTGTGTGCCGTGGACGATGTGTTGAACGTGGAGGAAAGCGAGCTGGCACGGCGATCGGCCGAGCGCGGCCTTCAAGGCCTTTTGTTCTATACGCCCCAGCTACTGGAACGGTTCCGCACCCTGCCCGGGTATATGCAGCGGATTTTGGATCAGCCCTGTGCCGTGTCGACGGATGCGGCACCTTTTGTCATTCACACGGAACCTTTCGAGGATTAAAAAGTCAGAAGCCATGAGACACTTTGAAGAAAACAGACCGCTTCCTTCATCAGCCAAGTGCACGCGATGCCGGCAGCGGGCCGTCATCGCTCTGCCCAGCCATCATGCCAATTTTTGCGAAGCCTGCTTTGTCTTCTTCTTTCGCCGAGCGGTCCTTCGGGCCATGAAAAAATTTCCCTTGAAAGCCCAAGACCCCATCCTGGTGGCCGTGTCGGGAGGCAAGGATTCCCTGACCGTCTGGTCGGTCCTTCAGGATCTTGGGTATTCCACTAAGGGCATTCACCTGAACCTGGGAATCCCCTCCTTTTCGGAAGCTTCCCACGAGGCCATCGCCGCCTTTGCGCGCCAGAGACAGCTGCCTTGGACAAGCTATACTCTTAAGGACCTCATCGGCTATTCCATTGAAGAAATCCGTCAAAAGACCCGCCGGCCCATCTGTTCCGTGTGCGGCATGATCAAGCGGCGGCTTCTCAACCGTATGGCGCTCCAGGAAGGGTATCGCATCATCGCCACGGGCCATAATCTGGACGACGAAGCTGGAAGGCTTTTGGGAAATCTTGTGCGAAACCGCCGGGAATACATCGACAAGCATTACCCTTATCTGCCCTCGGCGCATCCTCGGCTTCCGGAAAAGATCAAGCCCCTGTACCGAGTCTCGGCCCATGAAATCCGCACCTACTGCCGCGTGGAAGGCATTCAATACGTGGAAGGGGCGTGCCCTTTGTCCCGTGGTGCCACAAGCCACATGTTCAAGGAAGCTCTGAACATGCTAGAACGCAAAATGCCTGGCACAAAAAGGGATTTCCTGTTCGCCTACATTGAGGCGCGCTCAGCGCCGAAACCCGTGGATGACTTCGGCACATGCGATCGCTGCGGAGAACCGTGTTACGGAACCCGGTGCAGTGTGTGCACCTTGTTGGAACGGCTGCAGAACCCGCCCCGAAAACAGTCCTGAAGGCCTTTGCGCGCCGACGCGTCAAGGCCTTTTTAAGGTGTTCATGGGCCTGGCGTGCCTAAAGTATTTTTTTCCGTCCGGGAAGAAGAAGGTTCAGCGCCACGCCGCAGATGCCCGCCAACCCAATGCCTTTGATAGTGAATTCACCCGCCGAAAAGGCCATGCCGCCAATGGCGAAAACCACCACCACGGCCACAATGGTCAAGTTTCGGGGTTCCATGAGGTCTTCTCCGGCGCGCACCAGCGTGTTCATTCCCACCACGGTGATGGCGCCAAAGAGCAGTATGAGAATGCCTCCCATGACCGGGACGGGTATGGTTTGCAGAAAGGCACCCAGTTTCCCGACGAAGGCCAGGGCGATGGCGCACAGGGACGCCAGGGTCATGATGGCCGGGTTGAATACCTTGGTCAGCGCCACGGCGCCGGTGACTTCCGAATATGTGGTGTTGGGCGGGCCACCCAGGAAAGAGGCAAGACTTGTGGCCAAACCATCGCCCAAAAGGGTTCGATGAATGCCCGGATCTTTGAGGTAGTCTTTTCCGGTAACGGACCCGATGGCCAGAATGTCCCCGAAGTGCTCGATGGCCGGAGCGATGGCCACCGGTGCGATGAAAAGCACCGCTTGCCAGTTCCATTCCGGAAACACGAAGGCCGGCACGGCCATCCACGGGGCTTTGGTTACAGGAGAAAAATTCACCAAGCCCAACAAAAGGCTCAGAACATAGCCGACCACGATGCCGGAAAGAATGGGCACAAGCCGCAGCATGCCGCGTCCTTTGAGCGACACCAGAATGGTGGTGGCCAAGGAGACCATGGAAACGATCAGAGCCGTTTTTTTGGGAACCAGCACGACGGCGCCGTCACCCGACTTGCCCAGAGCCATGTTCACGGCCACGGGCGCCAGGATCAATCCGATGACCATAATCACCGGGCCGATAACCACGGGTGGAAGAATGGCATCGAGCATGCGGGATCCGCGCCACCGAATGATGAGGCTGAAAAGAACATAGACCACGCCCGCGGAAGCCAACCCACACAGGGTTCCGGGAATGCCCCACGTCTTCACCCCGTAGATGATGGGCGCAATGAAGGCGAAGGATGACGCCAAAAAGACCGGTATTTTTCCCCGTGTGATAACTTGAAACAGCAAAGTGCCGGCGCCGGCGGTGAAAAGGGCCACGTTGGGATCCAAGCCCGTCAGAAGCGGCACCAGAACCAAAGCGCCAAAAGCCACAAAAAGCATTTGGGCTCCGAGAACCACGTCCCGCACCCGCAACCGATACTCCGTGGAATGAACATGGTGTTCCATGGGATTCCTCGTTTTTTCTTCGACAGAGCCTATTTCGATCCTCAAGGGAATGTGCGCCATGGGCGTGCATCATTCATGGCGGCATGTGCCGGCACGTCGAGCCGGCTACTTGGTCCCGAAAATCTTGTCGCCCGCATCCCCCAGTCCAGGAAGAATGTAGCCGTCGGCGTTGAGCTTCTCGTCCACGGCCGCCACATAGACGTCCACGTCCGGATGGGTCGCCTCTAGGCGCCGAATGCCTTCGGGAGCTGCCACGAGAAAAATGCCGCGAATGTTTTGGCACCCGGCTTCCTTCAAGAGATCGATGGTCATGACCAAAGTGCCGCCGGTAGCCAACATGGGGTCGAGGATCAGAGAGATCCTTTCGTGCATGTTTCCGGCCAGCTTGAGGTAATAGCGCACGGGTTCCAGCGTGCTTTCGTTGCGGTAAAGCCCCACCACGCTGACTTTGGCGCTGGGAATTAGGTCCAGAACACCGTCCATCATCCCTAGGCCCGCTCGAAGAATGGGGACCACCGTGATCTTTTTTCCCTTAATCCGCTCCACCTCCACCGGGCCGCTCCAGCCCTGAATGATCCTCTTTTCCGTTTCCAGGTCCTTGGTGGCTTCATAGGTCAAAAGGCGAGCGAGTTCCGATGCGAGTTCCCGAAAATCCTTGGTGCTGATATTATGCTTGCGCATGAGGCCCAGTTTGTGGCGGACCAGTGGATGACTCACGATATGTACGGGCACGGATGGCTCCTTTCTGCACTACGAGATGTGGGGTTGTCACCTTGGGCGGAGCCTATAGAGGAAAGCTACAGGGGTGTCAAGAAGGCGCCATGGTGGTGTGGAAGGATCTGGTGGAATTCCAAGGGTTGTGGATAGGGGCGCATCGAGGCGGAGCGGCTCTGGGGCCGGAAAACACGCTGGAAACGGCCATGCTGGGTTTTCAAGCCGGAGCTCATTTTTGGGAACTGGATGTGCAGTTGTCCGCAGACGGCGTGCCCGTGGTCATCCACGACGAGACCCTTGCAAGGACCACCGATGCACCGGTGCTGTACCCTCAACGGCGCCCCTGGTCCGTATGGGACTTTACGCAGGCGGAACTGGAGACCTTTGCCGCAATACCTGGTGTGTGGCGCATTCCCACATTGCGGGAAGCTTTGGCCGTGACCCGCCGGCTTCAATGGTTGGTCAATGTGGAAATCAAGGGAAGAGCCGAACACCATGACCGGCTGGTTCGAGAAACCTTGGCTCTGATCACCGAACTGGACATGGTACCTCGCGTACTTCTATCCTCCTTTCATCTGGGTGTGCTTCGACGATGTCGCGAAATGCATCAAGAGGTGAAGCTCGGTGTCGTGGTCAAGGAGGCTGTGAAGGATCCCGTGCGGCTGGTCCAAGATGTGAAAGCCTTTTCCTTTCATCCTGCCCAAAGGCATCTGCGCCGTGAGACCGTGCGGCGGTGCCGAGAAGCGGGGGTTCCCGTCATTGCCTGGACGGTCAACGATGCGGCCAGTGCCCAGAAGCTTCATGGCTGGGGCGTTTCCGCCGTCATTTCGGATCGGCCGCACGAACTCATCGAACAAGAAACATCAAAGGAGGACGCTTCGTCATGGTGACCCTTTTGGATTACGGCGCGGGAAATGTGCGCAGTGTGGTCAACGCCATCAAGAGCCTTGGATATTCCGTGCGCTTTGTGGAACGTCCCGAAGACATTATGGCTTCGGAAAAGCTCATTTTTCCCGGCGTGGGCGCCTTTGGATCCATGATGCGAGTGCTGCGCCAAAAGGGATGGGTGGAGCCGCTTCGCCGTTACCTGGAAGCGGATCGGCCCTTTCTCGGCATCTGCTTAGGGCTGCAGGCGCTGTTTCAAGCCAGTGATGAAGCGCTTGGCGAAGAGGGCCTTGGGTTCTTGAAAGGCGCGGTGCGCCGGTTTCAGGTGAATCTGGCCGTGCCCCATATCGGCTGGAATGGCATCAAGCCTCGAAAACCTTCCGCCCTTTTTCAGGGTTTAGACGGTGATGAAAAGTTCTATTTCGTACATTCATACCATGTGGATCCCGAAGACCCCGATGTGGTGCTCACCACCACCGATTACGGCGTCGAATTTGTGAGCGCCGTGCAAAAAGGGCGCGTGGTGGCCGTGCAGTTTCACCCGGAAAAGAGCGGTCCAACGGGGTTGAATATTCTTAAAAATTTCTTGGAAGGCGTTGAGGCGCCGGGCGTGCTTCCGCCCAAATCGCCGGCGCGAACGCATCTGGCCAAGCGCATCATCGCGTGCCTGGATGTGCGCACCAACGACCAGGGTGATCTGGTGGTGACCAAAGGAGATCAGTACGACGTGCGGGAAAAGGGCGCCGTACGCAACCTGGGAAAACCCGTGGATTTGGCCCGCCGCTACTACGAAGAAGGGGCCGACGAAATTACTTTTCTCAACATCACGGGCTTTCGCGATTTTCCCCTAAAAGACCTTCCCATGCTGGAAGTGCTTGAAAGAACCTCGGAAAACGTTTTTGTTCCGCTGACCATAGGAGGCGGCATTCGAGACTACGTGGACAAGGACGGAACCTTTTACAGCGCCCTGGACGTGGCGGCGGCCTACTTTCGTTCCGGAGCCGACAAGGTTTCCATCGGAAGCGATGCCGTGCTCATCGTGGAAGACGTGCTGCGCACGGGAAAAGCGACGGGCCGAAGCGCCATTGAAACCATATCGCGCATCTACGGAAGCCAGGCCGTGGTCATTTCCATCGATCCGCGAAGGGTCTATGTGCCGTCGCCGGAGGCGGTGCCTCATCGCATCATCGAAACGGCGTTTCCGGGCCCTCAAGGAGAACGCTACTGCTGGTATGAATGCACCATCAAAGGGGGGCGTGAAGGCCGCCCTGTGGACGCCGTGACGCTGGCCCGCGTGTGCCAAGATCTGGGCGCCGGAGAAATCCTTCTCAATTGCATTGACCGAGATGGCACCAACTCGGGCTTCGACCTAGAACTCATCAATGCGGTCAAGGAAGCCGTAACCATTCCCGTCATTGCTTCCAGTGGTGCCGGCTGCGCCGAACACTTTTTGGACGTCTTTACGCACACGCGGGCGGAATCGGCCCTGGCCGCCGGCATCTTTCACCGAAACGAAGTCCCCATCGGCGCCGTCAAAGCCTTCCTGGACGGCAAAGTGCCCATTCGGCCACTGCGCTCCTAACCATACGGGCACCAACGACGCGACACCATCGTGCCTAAAAGCGTACCCAAGAACGCAACATTTTGCCATTCATGGGTTGTTAACTTATGGTCATGCCATAAAGGCACAGGCCAAAAACGACATTCTCAGGCAATCTGCTGGGAGGCTGTTTGAGTAGGGTGCATTTCGGGCCTGTTGGGGCCGTAACGCACTCAAACGACGCGACCAAAACAGCGACATGCAAGCCTTCGGACAATCTCTTTTAGGTCTTCTGACCTTTTCTACGGGAGCGTAGGCGCATAAATCCGGCAAGACTCACCAGGCCGCTGCCCATAAGAAGCATGGACGCCGGCTCAGGAGTGATGTGGTGTGGGGGCGCATCCCAGCTCACCGTTTCATAGAGGACGTCGTTGGCGCAGTTAACCGTAAATCCCAACGTGAGTGCGTATTGATTATTGACCAAGGGGAGCGCCAAGGGTGATGTGAAGTTAAAGGTTAAGGTTGTTGTTCCCCACCCGTCGAAATTGACGGTGCCGACAGGCTCGGGTATTGACGATTCCCATATGACGCCGATGGGATGGTCGTCGCGAATGAGGTAACCGCTCCAATATCCCGAGTTGTCCGTTCCCGACATCTCATAGGAATAGGACAACGTCTGTGGCAAAGCATACACATCCCATGAATTGGAAATCTCTGGTGTCCCTCGAGTGTTGCCGTTCATAGGTAGTTTGGAGTTTGGATTGTAAACCACGTAGTCCCATAGCTCATCCTGGTCCACGTCCAGGAAAAGATCACCGGGGGCAAGTATTGACCACGCCGGTTCCGTTTCCCATGACAATAAGTTCAGCACGATGGTTTCCAGCTCATAATCATCGTTGAGCTCGACCGTGCCCCCTGTGAAATCCGGAATCCCGATGGTGTCCAAATCGTTGTCCCATCCTGGCCAGTAGTCTTTGTCTGTATTGTCATATCCAGGCCAATAGATCTGTGAATCGCCGAACGGAAGAGTCAAGGGCGTCGCAAGTGCGCAAAAGGGTCCTACAGCAAGAGCACACGCCATAGCCAGAAGCCAAAGGAACAGAGACCGCTTCATACCAAGCTCCCTTCAAGAATGAACACGAAATCCACATTCCATATGTTCTGATAACATCCCTGTTTCTAGATGTCGTGCTCAATGAGCAAGGAGCATGCCAGGCGTTCGAAAGCCAAAGCCCATGGTGAATCGACAAAATTTCGCTGAGAAATTAAAGAGATGTCCATCTAAAGAAGAGTTTCGATTCAACTAGTGCCGTCCCGGGCTTGAAGAGTGTGCAAAACACTGCCACAAAATGTGTGCAATGTCTTGCACAGGGTGGCCGTTGCTTTCACACAGGGGTTGAGAAGGACTGAAAGCGGCACTCTTTGCTGTTGCAAAACCTCGATCAAGTAAGGAACAGATGGACTCCGCAAGAACCTTCCAATGTCCCCTTGAAGGGAAAACCGGCAGAGCACGATTGCTGCTCAGCCCTCTTTCACAGAGGCTCAGATGGAGATCGAGGGCTGAACTTTTTGAGTCCTTTTCGCACCTAGGTTGTCCAGCTTCGGGCAAGGGTTGCGGCATCGGCCACGAGGCGTCGCAGGGGAAGGCCTTGAGGGCAGCGCTGTTCGGCTTCCCTCAGCCGCGCCTCATCCAGATGGTGAAAGGTGCCCGATTGCGCAAGGGGTGCCAGCACATCGCGGGCGGCCGTCATGTCCCCGTAGTCTCGAGCGTACATGAGACTTCGCAAAATGTCGGCGAGGGGTGCTTGAGCCGCCTGGCCACATATGGCGGCGCAGCCGGCGCAATAGCTTTGGCGAGTTTCTTGAGCGTATCGCTCGAGCCCGACTTTTTCGTCGAGGCTTAGGCTGGTCTGATCCAAGGCGGCCGCCACGTTGCTCATGAGGATGGTCATGGTGGGCATTTGAGAACAGAGGCTCGCGATGCGCGCATCTTCCCAGACGGCTTTGAGCTTGGCCTGCTTGTCTGTAAACCCGCGCGCCAGAAGTTTCTCGGCAAGATCTCCTTCGGCGGAAGTGTCCGGTCGATACGGGCCACCTCCCTGCGTTTTCATGGCCGTGAGGCCAATGCCTGCCGCCACACACCGGTCAATGGCCCGCTTGAGGGCCTCGTCGTGAATGAGCCGGAAATTGTAGGTGAACATAATGCCGTCAACCCAGCCCAGCCGAGCCGCTCCGTCCAGGCATCGGGCCATGTTGGCGTGCGTGCTGAAGCCGAAAAGGCGTATCTTTCCGGAAGCCTTGTTTTTTTCCGCCCATCGGCGTACCTCCGGGCTTAGTTCGTCGATGTGATTCACGGCGTGCAAAAAGTAGAGATCGATCCAGTCCGTTTTCATACGTTCCAGACTGCGGTTGAGAAGCTTGGTCATGCCGGCCGGATCTCGAGCGTCGGATTTGGTGACCAGAAACACCTCTTTTCGCGTTTCGGGAAACCGGCTAAAAAAAGCGCCAATCCCTTCTTCGCTGCGGCCCCCTCCGTAGCAGTCCGCCGTATCCCAATACGTCACGCCCCAGCGCAGCGCCTGACGGAGCAGCACCTGGTTGGATCCCGTATCAAACATGCCGCCCAAGGACAAAATGGACACGGGAATCTTGGACGCACCAAAAGGCCGCACGGGCACTCTTTGGGGTGGGGAAATCTTCTGCGCTCTGCCGAGGGGTGTTGCCATCAGAGACGGCGCCGTGGTTGCCGCCAGGCCCATGAAGGCGGCCGCCTTGAAAAACTGTCGGCGCGACGAAGAGTCCACGGGGTGTGGGGTGGTTAGATCTTTTTTTCGGTCCATGGTGTGTCCTCCAGGTCTGGGTTCCGATGGGTCACGCCGAGCCATCAGAATGTGCCCGACGGCTGCCGTGCCATGAGGGATCGTTCCGGATGGCGCGTTTCGTTTTCCGGAGTCACGCGAATGGCCGGAACGCCCCGAACCGGACATTCATGTTCACAAATGCCGCAGCCCACGCAGCGCGCGTGGTCCACCAGGGGCCGTTTGAGTTTGACGGCCAGAAAGACGGCGCCTTCCGGTTTTTCAATCGTGGCGGCGTGGCCATGGCCTTTTGGGTCAGTGTAAGACACCTCGATCCACCCGTCACCCCAATCGCGAATGGGCCACTGGAATGAAGGATTCCCAAAGTCTTTGACCAGCCACAGGCTTTCCAAAGGCGCACGATGTTCCACAGGACGAAAGCCGTCCACGATCCAACGGTTGTCTTCACGAGCGGTGACGCGCAGAGGCGGCATCGGCAGTTTGTCCAAGGTTTCCATAGTCTGAATGGCCTTGGGACTCACAGGGCAATTTTCTTCGCATACGATGCACGGCTTGCCGAACGCCCAGGGAAGGCATCGATTGCGATCCACGAAAGCCGCTCCCAGGCGCACGGGGCCGCGGTCCGCAAAGGCTCCGGTGCCGTGTTTTTCATCCACGGTGAGTCGCCGAATGGCCGCTGTGGGGCAGATGCGGCTACAGGCGACGCATTGATACTGGCACCCGCTGGTCCCTGCTCGAAAATCCAACACCGGTGTCCACAGACCTTCCAGACCCGCTTCCCACAAGGCGGGCTGAAGGACGTTGGTGGGGCAGATGCGCAGGCACTGGCCGCATTTGATGCAGCGGCGCAGAAACTCCGGTTCCGCCAGGGATCCCGGAGGCCGTATCACGTTCGGTGGAAAGCGATGCTGCGACAAGCCGTCCAATCGGATCACGGGCGCGGCAAAAAGCCCCGCCCCTAAGGCGACCAAGACCTGGCGCCGTGAAAGGTCCACGGCGCCGGGCGCGGCCGCCTTGGCCGGTAAAGGCGCTCGGCAGTAGGTGATGGCTTTTTCTGGGCAGACCACGAGGCAGTTGCCGCACAGAGTGCATTCCCCAGATAGAATTTCCATAGACGGGCGGCATGCCGCATCGCACACCGTCTCGCACCGTTTGCAATCGGTGCAGCGATCCGTGATGCGTGTCATGCGCCACAAAGAGTGCCGTCCCACGAGGTGCATCAGAGCTCCCGCCGGGCAGAGGTATCGGCAGTAGAATCTTGGCTTGACCAGATTGAGGCCCAAGGCGGCGAGAAACACGGCCCCGAGAAGCCAGGCCCCTTGAGTCCATCGGTTGCCGGCGAGCCCTTCTGGCTGAAAGAGTCCAAAAGCGGGAAAGAGCACCTGGTTGAGCGACCTTTGGAGCAAGGCGATGGGGTCCAGAAGACCCGTCTGAAGGGATCCCACGGCCACAGGGAACCGTGCCAAGGTCAGACCGAAAAGGAAGACGGCGGCCCCGGTCAGTCCGTCTTCGAGCCGAGATGGCCTTTTTCCGGACTCCGCATTTCCTTGGGATGCCGTTCCCAGGACGAGAGCCGCTGCGGCCGTAAAAAGCCCCAGGGTTTTGGCAGCCGAGCTCCACGATGTCCAGCGGTCTGGAGTCCACAGAGGGCCGCAGGCCATGCCGAACACCATGAAGAGGAAAATGAATTTCAAACGGTGCGCCGAATGATAGGCGTTGGCGGCCACTCGCTGCGAAAAGCTCTTGCGCCGCATGCCAAGCCATCCCAGGACGTGCTGAAGGGTTCCGAAAGGGCACACCCAGCCGCAAAAGAACCGGCCCAAAAGAAGGGTCGCGGAAAGTGTCACCAGGCCCCACAGAAGGCCGGCGAAAAGGGTGCCCGTGCCCAGGGCGGTGCCGACGGCCGACAGCGGATTCAGTTGAAGAAACCAATTGACAGGCCAGGCGCGAATTTGGGTCCATTCTGTACCCAGGCGAGTTACGGCGCAGAGGAACACAAAAAGAATCAGGAAGTAGGTCTGGCTAAGGCGTCGCACGTGATGGATGCGCATGATAGGCCCTTTGTACTTTTGGTGTCTATTCAGCGTTCCAATGCTGTTTGTCGATCGTCGCCCTTTGAAAACTCGAGCCTTAGGCCCGTCGTGAACAGGGAGAAAGCCTACATTTAAGGTGAGCTATGGAAGCGACGCCCGCCACGAAACTCTATGGTGCCTTAAGGTGCTTCCCAGGTCCGACAAAGGTGCACTGCAGCATCGACGAAGCCATGGGAATCCTCCCGACCGCGCCCCTAGAGTGTCGCTCGGTGAATGGCGACGGCCTCGAGGTTTAAGGTTCCTGCGCCCAACCGCTGTGCGTGCTGCAAATAGGGCAGCTTGTGTGGGTCGATGTTCAGCAGGGAAGCGCCCAGGGCATCCGCGGCCACAGGATCGGGGCTCACAATCAGGGTTTGTGTCTCCTTCAGGTCGGCCAACGACCCACCCGTTGGGCCGTTGGTCATCATGGTCGTGATACCGTCCAGCACCGCCAAAGTGGGTCGAAACAAAGCCGCCAATTCTCCGATGACCTCATGGACATGCTGATGAAACAGGTTGCGCGGACCGCCCAAAAGCCCGTACCAATTCTTGCAGATCATGGAAGCTCCCGCCCGGTGGTGATGCTTGACCGGGGCCAGGTTGATGACCTTGTCGGCGAGCAAAAAAGGTGCGGTCCACGAAGGCCATTGATGCAGATACTGCCCGTCGGGAAGGGTCACCGGCTGAAAATGGCGCGATTCAGGAAACCACACCTTTGCCCCGGCTCGGCGAACCGCATCGGCGATCCCCGTCAACCGAAAGCAACTGGCGGGGTCGTTGATGGGGTTGTCCGAAACGACCACTTGGGCCGCGCCGGCGTCCACGCAGTGGCGAACCACGGCTTCCACCAGTTCAGGATGCGATGTGGCGCCAAGGGATGGCGGGCTGGCAAAGGCCGCATTGACCTTCACGAAAACACGATCCCCCGAAGCGATAAACCGGGGCATGCCGCCAAGAGCTTTCATGGCCTCGGCAAAACACGCTGCACGATGGGAACCCGTCACCACCGCGACAGCCTTTGGCGCGTTGGGAACGGACCAATCAAAGGGGCCGCTGAGGCTCTTGGAACGGTCGTGGGCGCCCGTGGGCCCGATCCAGTCGCTCAGGCTCAAACCCAGAGTCCACAAGGCCGTCAAGCCCAGACCGTAGCGCAGGGCAGAGCCTAAAAACCGTCGCCGCACCGGTGAATCGAGAGAAGGCAATGGGCCTTTGGTCTCTTCCATAAGGACGGCTCCATGAAGGATAGCGTCGGAGTCAAAACCCACTCGGCATCGCATTTAAAAATTTCATCAGTTCGCCGAAAATTTCTATAGGGCCGTGCCTTGTGCCTGAGGGTTCTTGTAGGGGCAGGCCTTGTCCATGCCCCTACAAGGGCAGTCGCTCCGTGCCGGCTGTCGTCAATTGCCCGCAGACCTCATTCCTGCGCCTACGGGAGGGCGTCATGGTTGAAGCACCCTGGTGAGGGGCGCCCCTACATTGGCCGTTGGCTGGCGGAGTTTTTCAGGTGCTCTCGAAGATCCAGGGCTGCGCCTTCCGCCGCCTCTCGACGCTCGGCCTCGTGCACGCCGGCCACCCAATCTTCATGGGAAAAGACCACTTCCACAAAACCATAAAAATCCAAAACCACTAGTTCGTGCTCGGGATCTGCACCCGAAACGCGCCGTGCGCCGCTTTCTTCCAAAAACCTGGCGTAGGCTTCCGCGGCTTGGCGCCCGCCGAAACCTTCTCGAGCTTTGGCCACAAAGGCCGTCATGGGCAATCCGTCCCGGGTCACCGGCACGGCATAGGTTTCTTGAAATCCGTCATAACCAAAAGCGCTACCGAGATAAAGAACCGCCCGCTCATGGGCCTGAAAGGATTTAGGAAATCGTTGCAGTTCCCGCACGATGTCCGTGAGCGTTCCCATGGGCTTAAGGAGTGCGCGCACCGTCGTAGACAAGGCCTCAAGGAGCGGTGCCTCTTCCGAGGATGCGATCCCTTCCACGTAGTAGGGACCTGCTGCGGCGCACACGGCGTTGGCAGCTCGATATCCGAAGGTAACCTCGGGCAGAGGTGTCGCCGCCGAGCGTCTCTGTTGGCTGAAGACGGCAAAGGCGCTTTGAGGGCTGCGCATGGTGAAAAGAAAGAATTCGGCCCACAGCTGAGGGTTTTCCTTGAGGGTCACCCTCTGCGTTCGCAGGGACGTAAAACCCGCTTCCAGATAAAGTTCCGCCTTACCGTCGATTTTGTCCGCCAGTGTCTGGGCATCAAAGGTCTCCGAGGGTCCGGCGGCTTCGAGTGCCTCGTCCAAAACGGTGGACACATCCGGCAAAAGGGTTTCCGGCGCTGGGCCCTGAGCCATGGGCTTATCCAAGGGAGCCGTGCCCGCCGTTCCTGAAAGAAACGGGTCTTGCCGAAAAGACACGATGACCACTCCCGCCGTGATTGCCCCCAATAGGCCGAGCAGTACCCAGGACAGCCGGCGTTCACCGGGGCTCGGTAGTGGGCGTCGTTTGGCCATCGTGTCACTCCCCATGGGCTTTATTTGATGTATCCGGCCCGCTCCAGATAAAGCAGGACTTCTTGAGCGGCTTCATCGGGGGTGAGTTCCGTGGTGTCGATGAGGACCTCAGGGGCGGAAGGGGGCTCATAAGGGTCGTCAATGCCGGTAAAACCCTTGATAAGGCCTGCGCGAGCCTTGGCGTAAAGACCCTTGCGGTCGCGGCTTTCACATACTTCTAGAGGCGTGGCCACGTAGACTTCCACGAATCCTCCATACTTTTCAATGAGGCTGCGAATCTGGCGGCGAGTGGCGGCATAGGGGGCGATGGGAGCGCAGATGGCGATGCCGCGGTTCTTGGTAATTTCACTGGCCACAAAGCCGATGCGGCGAACGTTGATGTCCCGGTGTTCTTTGGAAAATCCCAGTTCGCTGGAAAGATTGCGTCGCACCACGTCTCCGTCCAGCAAAGTCACCGGACGACCGCCCATTTCCAGAAGGCGTGCGTAGAGAATGCGGGCGATGGTGGATTTGCCTGCGCCGGAAAGTCCCGTGCAAAAGATGGTGAAGCCCTGCTTGTGCCGTGGTGGATATCCCCTTTGCAGTTCCTCGATGACCTCGGGAAAACTGAACCATTCCGGCACGCGCTTGCCTTCTCGAAGCCTGCGGTGAAATTCTTCCAATGACATCGTCTTGATCGTGCTCTGTGGGGGCACTTCGCGAGCCGGCATGTAGGCGTCTTCTTCATAAACGTAGACCATTTCTTCTTCAAAAGGAACGATTTCAATGCCCAAGGCTTCTTGATGTTCCAGAGCCGTTTGCACGGCCGCTTCCGGATCGTAAAACCGGCGGCCGTCTGGTGTCACACCCGGGCTAGCGTGATCGCGACCCACAATGAAGTGGGTGCAGCCATAATTTTTGCGAATGAGCGCATGCAAAAGGGCCTCTCGAGGCCCGGCCAGGCGCATGGCCAAAGGAAGCAGGCTCAGAAGCATCATATTGGGCGGATAATAGCGGCTCACCGCCTGATAGCAGCGGATTCTCGTGTAATAGTCAATGTCTCCTGGCATGGCTCGGCGCGCCACGGGATGCAGCAGAAGGTTTGCCTTGGCCCGATCCATGGCTCGAAGGGTCATTTCAAACTGGGCTCGGTGCACGGGGTTGCGCGTCTGAAAGCCCACGATGCGGCGCCAGCCCAGCTTCTTGAAAAGGGCGCGCATTTCATGAGGGGTGTGGCGCAGGCGCTTGAACGCGAAATGCAGCGGCAGTTGTACCCCTTCTACGGTGCCGCCCACATAATGGGTGCCCGTGCCGTGAAAGAGCGCATCCACGCCGGGGTGAGCTGTGTCCGTGGTGCCGTAAATGATTTCCGCTTCCCGCAACTTGTCGATAGGCCAAATGTCTTCCACATGAAGCACGGCGAGCATGAAACCTTCCACATCGCGCAAGGCCACCGATTGCCCTGCGTCCAACGAGCGCGCTTCGGCTTCCGAAACGTCCAAGCAAATGGGTAAAGGCCACAGAAGGCCGTTTTGCAACTGCATGCGATCCAGCACCGATTCGTAGTCGGCATTGGTCATAAAGCCGCGAAGGGGGGAAAATGCGCCGTTCAGCAAAAGCTCCAGGTCGGAGAGTTGGCGAGCGTTGAGGGTGAGGCTGGGAAGGGTTCGGCTGAGGTCTCGAAGCATCTGCGCTCGCGCTTCATCCACTACCAGATTGACCAGTTCGCCGCCGTGTGCTGCAAGTATCCTGTCCATCATCAAGGCTTTCGCTCCGCTGGTAGGGTCCTGTGCAATAGGTTCGATCGATCTTTTCGGACAGACCTCGATTCCGTAATGGGTTTTTAGCATGTCACGTGTTTTCTTAAAACGCAAAAGGTCATGGGGTTTCCACAACGCATGGAGAGGTCAATTTCAGGTTCCAAACGAACCCGAAGCCATTCAAGCCGTTAAGGCTTCAAGGCCATAGCACTCCATGCATGAAGATCCGCGGCGCTTCGCTGAATCTGCCGCCTCCAGCGTATCCAGTCCTTGCGATCGATGATGGGTTTTCACAATTACCCTTGAAATGGGAACAGACATTTTGGTAGATAATTCACAACAAGTGAGATCCTGCCTGTTGCAAATGCACGCAATGAAAGCGGTTCATGCTGCCACACGCCAATGGGATTCGCAGCGCTCCTTTTGAGTGAAGCCGGAAGGGACTCCGCGAAATCGTTCATGACCTAGCAGACTCGTCGCTGCGCACTACGCCTCAATGCCGCCCGATGCATCGGACGTAAAGTTGAGGTTTCGGCATGAAATGGAATCTTTTTACCTTAAAGGTCTTTGCGGAAGTCGCTCGTCAAAAGAGTTTCACAAAAGCGGGAAGGATTCTCGGGCTGACCCAACCGGCGGTGAGTTTTCAAGTGCAAAATCTGGAAAAACAAATCGGCTGCCCACTCATGGTTCGAAACAGAAGGGGCACAGTGGAGCTCACCAAAACCGGTGAAGTGCTCTATCACCATATCCAAAAAATTTATGAATTCCTTCAAGACCTGGAGGCACAGCTTTACCCCTTGACACGGCATTCAAACCGGCAGGTGGTCGTGGGATGCTGTTGTATTGCCGGAGAACATGTGGTGCTTGCTTATGGCGGCGCATCCATGCACAGGTGGTCTCAGGTGATCGTCCATTGGCATGTGGGGCGCTGCGCCGATAACTTCACACGCTTGGTGGAAGGATCCCTGGATGTGGCCATTGCCTGCATTCCCCCCGAGGACTCTCGCCTTGCACACCACGCCTTCGTGCGGATACCGTTGTGCTGCTTTGAAGCCTCACGAGCCGCTGCTCGACACTTGTCGATCAAGGACTTAGTCTCGGAACCCTTAATTCTGGGTGAAGGGGGGGCGGGAACGCGCCGAGCCTTGGTCCGATTCCTTCGGAAGCACGGCCTATCTCTGGACCGATGCTCCGTCGTGGTCACTTCGGAATGCATCGAAGCCGTCAAGGAAATGGTGGCCAAAGACTTGGGCTGGTCCATCGTGCCTCGTATGGTGATTCAAGAGGAATTGAGCCAGAGGCGGCTGAGCCCCATCGAACTTAAGGAAGGAAGGCCTGTTCAGGAATTTTTTGTGGTCTACCGAAAACAAGGACTGATGAGTGATCAGCTGAACGACTTCATTCAGTTCCTCCTTCAGACATCCCCGGAATTGCCCGCCCAATAATCGTCATTCCCCATGTCTTATAACATGCACTTATAACCTAATCTGAGCGATTCTGGAGCAAGACAGAGCCGACGATGGGCTGCCTGACCACCGAAGAGCCAAGTTTGGCACCCTGATGGCCATCTTTATGCTATTGACTGTGGTTTTTTTGTGAATGAGCCCTGATGTTTAGTATGTCGTCAACTTTACGCGATTTTGGAGACACCTCTTCACTTGTAGGTGATTTCTTCGGTGCTGCACGTCATTTACCCCCAGCAATGTCTGGGCGGCGCTCCGCTTTTGTACCAAAGCCTCTCAAAGTGGAGGGCCTCAAAGGTTGCCGTCGTCACTTTCAGCACCACACGGCGGCCGTGACGCACAATCTTGGCGGCCATGTCCATCACCCTACGGCGCAGCGTGGTGGCCTAGCCAACGGGCTCGACCACCGGCGCGCAGACGTCGTGCTTGAAGCTCTCGTAGAGAAAAAAGGCCACCAGCATCGTGTCGAAGAAGGTGGCATTGGGGGCAAAGCGCTTGAAAGGCAGCTGCTCGAAGCCGAAATCCTTCAGCGCTCGATGTACCAGCTCCTCACTGCCCCGGCCGTGGTCACCGGCGATGATCCCTTGCCCTTGAAGCCATTGATCATGTCCAGCCTTGGTGAGCGCTACATCGATGGCCTGTCCCATACCCAGGTTGGTGACCACCACCGTGTCGGGCCGGGCAAAAGGCAGCACCATCTGGGCATCTTGATACAGCGGACGGCAAAACAGCGCTCGACGAAACGACTTCCACCGACCGCACCTTGTGCCAAGCTCCAGGTATTGCCAGACCTGGCTCCCTTGCTTGTAGCGGCCCCAGGCGGCCTGGCTCCTCTGGCTTTGGGCCACAAATTCCTTGACCGGCTCATACAGCTTGCCGCCACAGATGTAGCCAATGCTCAAATCTTCAAAAGCCTCGAAAAGCTTCTGGTCAAAAAGTTCGCTGTCCATGCGAACGATGATAGCCACGTCGGCTCGATAGGGCTTGCGGATTCTGGCCACCATATGGCGTACCATTCGCTCCATCGTATTGCCATTGTTGCTGTGGGCATCTCCGCGACGAAAGACCGCATCGATGATGTGGTTTTGCCATGTCATCTGCAGCGGCTGAAATCCTTTGACACGCTTGTAGGCGGGCTTGACGCCGTGGACCCGGGCCTCGTCGTTGTCCATAACCATGGTGTCCATGCCCAAAACCATCAGATCGGGCTCTTGCAGCTTAAGACGCCACAAAAACAGCCGCTGCAAAAGGTGGCGGTACAAGTCAATGCGCGGCCACCAAAAAGAGCAGAAGAACCTTTTGACGGCGTGGGAGGAAAGCATGCGACCTGGATCACACTCGATGGCGGCGGCATAGCCCGCGTCCTTGGCTAGGGCATCGAAGTCAACCAGGTGCCGGCTCGTGCCGTCCATAAAAAAACACAGTAGCTGCTTGAAAATCTCGAGGATCGGCTGCCCCTTGCGGCGACGACGCATGGAGCCAAAGAAAGTATCGATCTGCTAAAAAATCTGGATGTTGCCAAGATAGCGAAAAAACAAAATCAAACCGCCGCGGCCTGTAAGCGTATCGGGGGGCACCTCAACGCCGTCAATTCTTGCTTTGCTATTTGTCGTGGTTGTGGCACGTCCCATTGTGAAGTCCCCACCTTTTGGGTTATGGTTACGCGGTATGTGATACGTCCGATCTCGCTACGATTCCACCTCATTAGCCCATTAGGTGGGATTTTTTTGCGCTTAAATCGCTCAGTTCAGGTGGAACATTCCGCTCCCCGGGCCATTGGCTGGCTTCCGCGCAGCCCCTCTTGGAAGAGTGGTAGATCCTCTGGATGAAAGCGCCGGAAACGGTCCTAAAGCCCATCAGGTGAAATACATGTGGCTGTTTGTGGTGCGCTGAGGCGGTGTGCCTGTGCCCCCTCAGGCATCTTGGCATCTGAGCCGCGAGACCGATCAAGGGGAAGCCGCGGAAAGGGCCGTGGAGTTTCATGAGCGAACGGGTTGGGTGTGGCGGGAAGCGGAGTTTCGAGAACCCTTCGATCATCTGGCCGTGGCATTGGAAATTCTGGAGATGGTGTGTCAGGCCGCGGCGGAACGCGAGGCCCATCGTGATCAAGAAAATTAGCCGCCCGTGCGCTCTGGCATGATTTTCTACGGCACCACCTCGATCTTTGGGTGCCTCGATGCGCAGGGGGCCATGGAACGGCACACCGGCGCGCTGGTCTACAGGATTTTGGATTAGTGTTTGCGGCATTTGTGCAAGGGAGAATGAGGTTATGAAAAACGTCGCTCGAGATCGCTACGTCATGATCTGCAACGTGGATCTTTGTCTCGGCTGTGCTGCCTGCAGTGTGGAGTGCCGCCGTTATGACGGCTTGGACGAAAAGGGAAGTTTTCGCATGCGCGTGCATACCCAGGAAACCTGCACTTTTCCCGACGTAACCTTGGAACACGTGCGGGTATCGAGCGCCCATTGCGTCAAAGCGGAATGCATCAAGGATTTCCCCACGGGAGCCACCCTTCGGGCCGAGGAGGGCTTTGTGTTCATCACGTAGGAACGCTGCATGGAATGTGGCGCCTGTGTGGATGCGTGCCCCTACGGTGCCCGTTACATGCGCCAATTTGGCCAGATGCTCAAGGCCAACAAGTGCGCGTGGTGTTATGCTCGAGTCTACGAAGGGCACAAGCCGGTGTGCGTGGAAAAGTGCATCACCGGAGCACTTGTCTTTGGGTTGTTTTCGAATCTGGCCATCAAGGCCGCATTGGCAGCCCATGACGTGGACGTCTATCATCCGGAAGACAACACCAAGCCGCAACTTCACCGAAAAGCCATGCGCCCTCGCCCAAAAGACCTCAGGGTGTTGGCCCGGTGACCGCAACCGCTGGCCTGAGGGTTCAGCATCGCCTTGACAAGGGGCCTCATGGCGGAACCCTGGGGAAGCGGTGCAACGGGCAATGCGGTGTCGCGGCTTGCGCGGCTCCTCCAGGTTGCGTGAAAGGACGGCCCTTTTGTGACACACGGCTTGGTGGTGCCAAATCGGGCACGAAGCCCGTGAAGCTGCTTTTACCACACATCCCTTCGGCGGTTTTCGAGGCAAGGAAGCTTTTTCCGCACCGATTGAACCCGTGTGATCGAAATGTTCGCGACAACACAATCCTCCCCTTCAGCGGCCGAAGCCACGCACACCCCAAAGGGGTCAAAGACGCTGCTTCGGCCGCAAAAGGCGCTACCGATCAGGTTGCATCCCGCCACATAGAACGTGTTTTCAATGGCGCGGGCTCGAAGCAGCGTCAGCCAATGGTCTTCCTTGAAAGAACCTTGATACCACGCGGAAAGAACCAGCACCAGCTCGGCCTCTTGGTCGGCGAGATAACGAAAGATTTCCGGAAACCTTAAATCATAACAGACGGTCACGCCCACTCGCAGCCCGCGGATCGAAACCACGGAAGGTGGTGAATCCCCCGGACGCATGGTGTCCGATTCACGAACGTTTAGAGCGTCAAAGAGGTGCAGTTTTCGGTACGTGGTGAGCCTTTCCCCGTGAGGACTCAAGACCACGGCCGTGTTGTAGGCGAGCTGAGGATCTGGCGACGCCTCCCATCCTCCGGCCGCCATGGCGATGCCCCATGCCTTGGCGACGGCGCCGAGCTGCGTGAAAAACTCGGCCCCGATCTGGCGCACAAAGTGCATCGGCGGACGCCCTGAGCCCGGCAACCCCATGAACATCTCGGGAAACACAAGAAGATGCGCGCCTCTTTGAACGGCAACCTCTGCATACCGGTGCGCCGTCTCCAGATTGCGCTCCGGATCGGTGCTGCCCTCCACCTGCGCCAGAGCCACGGTGAGTGTCCCATCCATGTCTCTTTGCCCCCTCTTCAAAATTTTAAGGCCTTCCCCAATCCAGCCGCAAGGCGGTTTCGGTCTCGTGGTGAGCTTTGAACCGACTTGACTCATAGCAAACGTGATTGGACAATAACGAAAATTTTGCATTTTGGCGACAACCGCCCTTTCGGTTACACTTGGGCCCCAAACCCTTCATTGAGATGACCTATGTGGAGGCAGCGCCACGGTGTTTCGACCTCTGCTTTGTTCGGAGTCCTTTGCCCTTGATGGATTTAAACGGCATGGGCTGAGCGTCGGGTTCATTAAAAGCAAGGAGGTGCGATCATGAAAAGGTGGCATGGAATGTGGTTCTTGTGTGTGGTGGCAGTTTTGGGACTGGTTATGGCACCGGCCATAGGACAGGCGTCGAATCCCATCAAGGTGGGATTTGTCTACATCATGTCCGGACCGTTTGCCACCTACGGCCAGTTCGCTAAACAGGGAGCCGAGATGGCCGTGGAAGAGATCAATGCCGCCGGGGGTATTATGGGGCGTCCGGTGGAAGCCATCTTTGAGGACTCCACGGGAAAACCCGACGTGGCGGTGCGAGTTATCCGCAGACTTGTGTACCAGGAGGGGGTGGCGTGTGTGATAGGCCTTGATTCCAGCGGTGTGGCCAACACGGTCGTGCCGCTCATGCCCGAGCTGAAGACGCCGCTTATAGTAACCCACGCCGCCACACCGGATGTGACGGGAAACTTGTGTAACAGGTACACCTTTCGTATTTCCGTAAGCCTGGATCAAAACGTGAAAGCTGCAGCTCTGGTGGCGTCTGAGACCAAGGCCAAGGTGTGGACCACGGTGGGACCAGACTATGCCTTTGGCCATCAATCCTGGGAATATTTTCAGAAGTACTTGAAGGCGCTCCGTCCTGACGTGAGCTTTATGCCCTCAGATCAGACCGCCTTCGCCCCGATAAAGACCACCGATTTCAGTGCCTACATCACCAAGATCATGCAAGCCAAGCCCGAAGGTGTGCTCATTTCCCTCTGGGGCGGCAACCTGATCGACTTTGTTCGACAAGCCTCCGAGATGGGCTTTTTCAAGGGGAACTGGGAGGTGCTCATGACCCTTGGGGGCGCCACCGAAGTCCTCTATGCCTTGGGGGACAAAATGCCCGAAGGCTTGTGGGTAGGAACCCGCTACTGGTTCCTGGCCAACGACACGCCGCAAAACGTAGCCTTTCGCGACAACTACAAGAAACGCTACGGGCAGTTCCCTTCCTACAATGCCCATGGAGCTTATGCGGCACTGTATGCCTTAAAAGCTGCGGCGGAAAAGGCTAAGTCGGTAGACAAGGAAGCGATCATCGAAGCCTTGGAGGGGCTGACACTGGAGCTTCCCGTGGGTACTGTGACCTTGAGGCCCGGGGATCATCAGGCCCTGACCAACGCCACATGGGGGAAAACGGCTTCGGATCCCAACTATCCTCTTCGCATCTTGAAGCCCATTCGAATCTTTCCGGCACAGACCGTCACGCCACCTTTGGAGGAAACGGGCTGCCGCATGAAGTAAAGAGCCCAGTTCGAGGGTGGGATTTGTCGTTTGCAGGGGAGGCTGTTGCAGAACTTTCGGGATTGGTTGGTACTCTCGAGCAAGAGTCCTCTCACGCCCGAAGTTTAATTGGTTTTGGGGTGGAGCTGAGGGGGTTCGGGGACGTCTGAGGGTTCTGCGACAGCCGGAGAAAGGTTTTCAATGGAAGCCATGGTGGTCAATGTCCTAAACGGCTTGAGTTGGGGCATGCTGCTCTTTCTCATTTCCGTGGGACTGACGACGATTTTCGGCGTTCTGGGCGTGCTCAACTTTGCTCATGGTTCCCTTTTTATGCTGGGTGCCTACGGGACCATGTCCCTGATGCGATTCTTCCCATCGTTTTGGGCTGGCGTGGTCATCGCTCCCCTGCTGACGGCCCTTTTGGGCATGGGCGTGGAGATAACGCTGCTTCGGCGTGTCTACCTTCGCGACGTCAGTTATCAGCTACTGCTCACCTTTGCCGTGTTATTGGTTTTGGATGACGCGGTGCGCATCCTTTGGGGAGCGGCCTACCATGTGGTGGATCCGCCGGCCTCTCTGGCGGGGACCGTGGGCCTTTTTTCTCATTCCTATCCCATCTACCGACTGTTTCTTATCGTGGTGGGTCCGGTTCTGGGGCTGGGGTTATGGGGTTTTTTTACCCGCACACGGTGGGGAAAGATGATTCGGGCAGCGGCACAAGACCGGCAGATGGCCGAGGGGGTGGGGATTCGCGTGCCGTTGCTGTTCACCTTGGTTTTTGGATTGGGAGCATGGCTCGCGGCTCTGGGAGGAGCTTTGGCTGCCCCTCATCAGAGCGTTGGGCCTGCCATGGGGGAAAGGATCATCATTGAGAGCTTCATCGTCGTCGTGGTGGGAGGGTTGGGAAGTTTTCCCGGAGCATTTGTGGGGGCCATTCTTCTTGGGCTGTTGGATGCTTTTGGAACCCTTTTTGCCGGTCGAGTCCAAATGGCGTTACCTTATGTGGTCTTGGCCTTCGTGCTTCTCGTTAGGCCGCGAGGGCTTCTGGGCAGGGAGGGGTAAACATGGAACGGAGGTTTCTGCTCGGAATGCCTGTTGCCCTCGGACTGGCGCTGCTCCTCTCGCTGTTTCCCCTGATCGTGCCCATCTATTGGGTCATGTTGGCCACCGAGATTCTCATCATGGGCCTCTTTGCCATGAGTTTCAACCTGCTCTTTGGCTACGCGGGATTGCTATCCTTCGGACACGGAGGCTTCTTGGGAGTCGGCGCTTACGTGACCGCTCTTTTTCTGATCCATGGATCATGGTCCCTGTGGTTCATTCTCCTGGCCAGCATCCTTTCGGCGAGTCTTGCCGCTTTCCTCGTGGGCTTCCTGTGTGTTCGCCGGGATGAGATCTTTTTTGCCATGCTATCCCTGGCCCTTGGCATGATGCTTTTTGCCGTGGCGCATAACTGGCGGGAAGTGACAGGAGGCAGTGACGGCTTGCCCGTTTTTGCCGTCCCGCCACTGTCTTTAGGACTCTGGAAGCTTTCCCTGTTTGCCCCGTCGTCGATGTATTATTTCACGCTCTTTTGGTTTGCCACGAGTGCCTTGTTCTTGTGGACTGTCGTCCGTTCGCCTTTTGGGCTCATGCTGCAAGCGGTGCGGGAAAACAAGCTGCGACTATCTTTTTCGGGGACCGATGTCAGGCTGGTTCGACTGGCGGCCTTTGTCATCGCCGGAGGGCTCGCGGGTCTGGCGGGGTTTCTGTTGTGCCTTTTCAACAGAATGGCCGCTCCGGACATGCTGCATTGGAGCTTTTCCGCACGACCGGTGCTTATGACTATTCTCGGGGGTGCGGGAACCTTTTGGGGACCAGCGGTCGGTTCGGCTATTTTTTTCATTCTCGAACACTGGGTCACGGCATTTACGGAAAACTGGATGATTGTTTTGGGAAGTCTTCTCATTTTAGTGGTGCTCTTTTTCCCGGATGGCATCTGGGGCACGCTAAGCAAAGCCACGGGTGAACGCAAGGAACAAGTCTGAATGGCGCAGCGGATGATTTTGAGCGTGGAAGACGTACATCAGTATTTCGGAAGGTTTGCAGCCCTTTCTGGCGTGAGCCTTCAGGTGCCCGAAGGGCGGCTCACGGCCCTTATCGGACCAAACGGCGCCGGCAAGACGACCTTATACAATGTGGTTTCAGGCCGCTACAGACCGACCTCGGGCAAGGTCATCTTTCAAGGACGGGACGTGACCGGACTTCCCGCTCACCGGCTCTGCGCCATGGGTTTGGGCCGTTCTTTTCAAATCACCAATGTCTTTTCCCAGTTGACGGTCTTGGAAAACGTTCTGGTTCCCTTGGTCATTAAGGGCGGCGGCGCGTTTTGTTTTTGGCGACCACTGAAGCGGGATCGAGCTTTGGAACAGACCGCCATGAAGGTCCTGGCCATGGTGGGTCTTGCGGAAAAAGCCCATGTAGGGGTTCATCAGCTGCCCTATGGAGACAAACGCCTTGTGGAAATAGCCATCGCTCTCGCGCCGGCGCCTCGCATGGTTCTCCTGGACGAGCCAACGGCGGGAATGAATCCCGAAGAAACCGAGCATATGATTCAATTGATCAAGAGCTTGGCCGAAACGTCTGGGACCACTTTTTTTATTACCGAGCACGACATGAAGGTGGTCTTTTCCGTGGCTGACTACATCTATGTGCTTCATCAGGGAACGCTTCTTGCCCAAGGAACGCCAGAAGAGATTCGAGCCGATCAAAGGGTCAAAGAGGCCTATTTGGGAGGGAGCCTTGAGCCTTGAAGTCCGGGACATTCACGTCTATTACGGCGACAGCTACATACTTCAGGGAATGAGTTTGGAGGTTCAGGAAAAGGAAATTGTCTGCCTTTTGGGCCGCAATGGGGCCGGAAAGACGACGACCCTGCGCAGCATCATGGGTTATGCGCCACCAAGGCGAGGTGAAATTCGTTTCCATGGTCGAGTGATCAGCGGGAAGCCTGTGCATGAGATCGTGCGTGCAGGCATCGGGTATGTTCCCGAAGACAGACGCATCTTTGCTGGCCTCACAGTGGAAGAGAATCTGGAAGTGGCCATGTTGCCGGCCCGAGCTGGCAAAAGGGCATGGACGCCCCAGCGCATCTTTGAAGAATTTCCCCTGCTGGAAAGGCTTCGAAAAAAGCGAGGTGGTGAACTGAGCGGCGGTGAACAGCAATTGTTGGCCATCGCTCGAGCGCTCATGGGCAATCCTGTCCTGCTGCTATTGGACGAACCCTGTGAGGGGTTGGCTCCGGTGGTCGTGGAATTCCTGGGAGAGATCATTTTAGGGCTTAAACGGGACACGCCCATCTTGTTGGCCGAACAGAATGCTCGTTTTGCGCTTTCCATTGCGGATCGGGGCTACGTCATCGAAAAGGGCCGTGTCCAGTGCCACGGTCCTGTGGAGAAGCTTCGAGAAGACAAAGACATTCAGCAACAATGTCTGGCTGTTTGAGGCGTGCGGCCGAGCCGCACGGCCCGTTGCTATGAGTGCTGGGCATGGTGCAAGGCTGCCCCCCCTTTGAACACTGCGGAGGGGTAAGGCGATTCGGGAGGCCCCATGAGACCCATGAATTCACCCGTCAGGTGATGGACCGACAAGAAAACCGTTCTGAGCCGTCTCGAGAGCTGGGCAAGGCAGACCGCTGCCTAAAGACCTAAAGTGCTGCAAAGCGAAGTTTTTGGCTCTTTGGTTCGGAACCACTGGGGCGAGCGAAGCGACCTGGCTCTTATCATCGAAGTGGAGAAAGCGGGCGGGCTCTCTGCGCGGCGAGGCTCTGCTTAGGGCACCACCGACCTGCCCGTTCCGGTGGATTTGTTGTTCTATACCCTGAAGGAGTGGCGCGGCATGGATCCCCCTTTGCGTTTTACTCGAACGGTACCCGTGGCGGCACTCTGGATGTTCCATCGCCATCCACCACCGTCGTAAAGAACGGTGTTCGAAGGACTTTATCGGCCGTTGTCCCCAGGCTCGCCCTGGGCTAGAGGGGCAAGCACCTCAGGCCGTGTGGTTTGCAAGGCCTGGTGCGTCTGCCAGTGGTTCATTTCCGGCATAACCAAGTCCAGAATGAGCCGTTGATTTCTGGTAATCATTTCCATGGTCTCGACAACTTCAACGCCGTTTAGCGCTTCCATGATCTAGTATCCAAAATGCCGCGTGGGTTGGATCATTGCCTGCTGTTGTTGAGCCATGACGTAGAGCGTCGCCAAACCCCGGCCTCTTCCCCGCCCCATTGCCTCTGTGGAAAAAAACAGATCAAAAATCCGCTGGAGCGTTGTGGAATGCATGCCTGCGCGCGCTCAAATGGTCCTCAAATGCACGCCACACCTTCGGGGATGGGCATGCGGAAATAAAAAAGGGCTGGAACAATGGCGTTCCAACCCTTTTTTCTCGTGGTGGGCCGTCAGGGACTCGAACCCCGAACCTCCTGATTAAGAGTCAGCTGCTCTACCAATTGAGCTAACGGCCCTGGATACCCTGTGGTACGCCCGGCAGGATTCGAACCTGCGACCTGCGGATTCGAAGTCCGACGCTCTATCCAGCTGAGCTACGGGCGCATGACCACTGTGACGAACGAAGTTTTTACTAGCCCAGGGGGGTGGAAGTGTCAAGCACCTTTTTCCACAGTTGCGAGTTTCAGGCGGGGGCGCTTCTTGCAACTGATTTGAAGGGGTGGCTTTTTGAGATCGAAGCATCTGGATTTTTTCGCCTGCACCTCTAGGAGCCTGTCGCAAAATGCATTTTTTTTATGATTTTATAATAGCGCCGCACGTCGATTTAAGGATTTGAGGTTGGCACGCTCCTTCAAATGGAATTTTCGGACAACCTCTAATAGGCCATGGATTCGATTCTATTGGCATAAATCGAGATGTGACCCCCCAGACATGGGAGGAAACATCAGCGGGTCGATTTCATGAAGAGGCCAAACAAAATAAGGCACATCGCCGTGAACGCCGCTGCGGCGGCGAAAGCGAAGAAATAGCCTTCCCATGTGATGACGGCGCCCATGACGGCGGAGGCGGCCATGATCCCCATGTAGATGGCGGTATTGTAGCCGCCCATAGCCAGGCCTCGCGACCGAGGATTGGACACGGCGGCGATCAGTGCCCCAACGGAAGTGAAGGCCAGAGCCAGACCTGCGCCCAGCACAGCTGCCCACACCAGAAATTGCCACAGCTCATGGGCGGCGCCAAAGCCTACCATGGCACCTGCCGTGCCCAAGGACCCCAGACCCACCAGCCGCCTGCGGTCCTTCGTTCGATCGCTCCAATGCCCGAAGGGAATGCGCGACACGGCGTTGGAAATGCCTTGAACCATAAAAATGAGCCCGATGGAGGCCACGGGAATGGCGCTTTGTCGAGCATGCAGCGGAATGAAGGTGACAAACATGCCCAGTCCAAAGCACAGACCCAGGGTGATGAGCCAGCAGCCCCATAGGGGGCGCGAGTGGAGAACCTCTGTGGCCAGTTGACCCAAGGGCGGTTTGCCATCGGCCTTAGCGGTCGCCTGCGGTGCCGGCAAGAAGACGGCCAGCACGAAGAGCAATCCGGCCGTGAGCACTCCCGAGGCCACGAAGACGTCTTGAAAACCGAACCGCTCCGCAATCCAGGCGCCAATGGCAGGGCCGACGCTCATGCCCACATACAGCGAGGTGGTGTACCACCCGTAGGAACGCCCCAGATGGGTCAGGGGTGAAACGTCGGCGACGTAGCTCATCATGGTAGGTCCGTACGCCGAAAGGCCGATGCCGAAAAAGAAGTAGATGACCATAAGTTGGGCCGGAGTGCCCGCCCAGACCAAGGCAAAGCAGGTCAAGCTGACGATGAAGATTCCCGCCAAGGCCAGCCGCTTGCGTCCCCATCGATCCGAGAGCAGCCCCACCGGCAGGGAAAGGCATCCGGCGGTGAGGAAAAAGACGGAATTGATCCAACCCACGGTGGCCGTGTTTGCCCCGAGGCTCTTGGCATACAAAGGCACAACGGGAATGCGCATGTAGGAGGCGGTGTAAAATCCAAAGGTGAGTGCGCAGGCAAGGAAAAGACTCATTCGAAAAGACGGCGCTGGCCGCCCGGCCCACACATTGAGGGATGCCATGGAGGAGCGTTTCACCGCCTGGTTCGCCTCCCGTGCGCCTGGAGTTCCTATGGGTTCGATGCGTGCCTAAAGCGGCTCATGAAGACGCGCTTGATTGCCAAATACCGTCGTTCACCGAAAGCCTATAGCACAGGGTGCCGGCCTTCAAAAGGCTTTCGTGGCCGAAGGTTTTTCGTGGCCTTGAAAAAAGCCCATCGCCTCATCGTTCTTCAAGACGCGGGCAAAATGCTTTATGATGCTTGGGGTCGAAACGATTCCACGCGGGGCGCGCGGCGCTTGAAGCCCCATGCAAGGAGGTTCATCGTGCACAAGAGTTCGGCATCCATGTCCCTTCGCTTTGAGGGAACAGATCGGTACTATTTGAATCCGGAGCTGCGAGAGATCGTCAACATCGCCATAGCCATGGAAAAGCCACTGCTCCTTACGGGAGAAGCAGGCACGGGAAAGACCCAGCTCGCCTTTGAAATCGCTCGAGCGCTCCAGCTACGCATGGAGGAGGCTCGATGCAAGTCCACCTTCAAGGGCGAAGAATTGTGCTACGTCTACGACACGGTGTTGCGCCTCAACGATTCCCGCTTCGGCTCGGGGGACACGGGCCGGGATGTCAACAACATCTGGGACTATATTCGTTTCGGTCCCATCGGCCGGGCGTTCACCTGCGAGGACCGTCGAGTGCTTCTGTTGGATGAAATCGACAAGACGGATTCGGACACCCAGGACAATCTGCTGGATGTTCTGGAAGACGGCGCGTTCATTATCCGCGAGATCAATCACAAGATTCGAGCTAAAAAGCGCCCGATTATCATCATCACAAGCAATGCCAAACGGGAACTTTCGGATCCCTTTCTACGCCGGTGCTTTTGCCATTACATTCCCTTTCCCGGTCCCGAAGAGATGATCAAGATTGTGCGGCTCCATTATCCAGACATTCCCGACGCCTTCCTGCGTGCCTCCCTGGAAACCTTTTACCGTTTGCGCGAAGAAGGCTTTGAAAAGCCGCCCGCCACCGCTGAACTTTTGGACTGGATTGGTGCCATGCGAGCCAGCGGCGTGCGCGGTCCCGGGGCCGGGAAAGACGTGGCCCATATCGGCACGCTGCTCAAAAGAACCCAGGACATTTTGAAGTTCAAAGGGGTTCGCAAGAGCCTTCGCTTTTGAGAAGGGCCCATTGCTGGCCGAAGTATAGCCTTGGAGCGCCACAATCGATGAACTTGAGGTCCATGGGAAAAGGACAGGGTATGGTGGATTTCATTTATGGCCTGATGCGCGCCGGGATTCCGATCAGTGTGCATTATATCCTGGAATTTTATCGAGGTTTGCGCGCCGGCGTGGCCCCCGACCTGGATCGCCTGTTTCTGTTTGCGCGCCTGGTGTTCGTCAAGAGGGTGGAACACTACGATGCTTTTGAACAGGTTTTTCGCCAAACTTTTTTGGGGGACCCTTCCGTGTCCCCCGAGGATTGGGAAAACCTCTTGAGGGGCAAGCCTTTTGAGGAATGGCTGCGGCGCGAAGTGGAAAGCGGCCGGCTTCCGCCGGAAGCCTTGCGCGAATTCGACAGCGAGGAGCTTCTGGAACGGTTTCGGCGCACGGTCATGGCGCAGGACGGCGAACACCACGGTGGAAACACCTGGGTCGGCACAGGCGGGCGATCCCCTTACGGCCATAGCGGCCGACATGGAGGCGGGCTGCGCGTTCAAGGCGAAAGTGTTCACGGCACGGCGCAAAAGGTCATCGGTGCGCGCCGGTATATTCATTACAGCGACGACACCCCGCTTCGCAGCGAAAACCTGCGCCAGGTTCTTTCCACCTTAAAAAGTCTGCGCCCGCTGGGTCCGGAAAGTGAACTGGACGTGGACCAAACCATCGAGCGCACGGCCAAAAATGGTGGCGAAATCGAATTGGTCTTTCAAAGGGAGCTGAGAAACCGCGTGGAACTCATCGTCCTTGTGGACAACGGCGGCTATTCCATGCTTCCCTACGTGGACTTGGTCAAGACGGTGTTCAACAAGATTCGCGACAGCTTTCGCGATGTGCGGTTCTTTTACTTTCACAACTGCATCTACGGCACCGTGTACGCCGATCCGCAGCGGCGCCAACCTGTGGCGTGGGACAAATTGTGTGCCGCGGGCAAAAAGACGCGTCTGATCATCATCGGCGACGCCAACATGGCTCCGGCGGAACTCATGGCTTCCTACGGGTCCATTGACCCGGCCACGGCCATTCGCAAGCCGGGTTTTGTGTGGCTTCGAGAGTTGAGGGAAGCTTTTCCGGTCAGTGTGTGGCTGAACCCCATTCCTCGGGAGCATTGGGCGCTAAACAGTTCCACCATCGCTCGTATTGGGCAGATCTTTCACATGGAGGATTTGACCCTGGGTGGCATCAAGAACGCCACGGCGTACCTCAATGTGCAGGGCCAAGCCGTGGATCAGGCGGCATAGGTGTGGCTTACATAGACAAAGAAGTGCGCAAACTGGTGGGCAAGGCGGTCCACCATTACGGTTTGATCGACCCCGGCGATCGCATTGCCGTGGCCGTCTCGGGCGGCAAGGACAGCGTGCTGCTGCTGTGGCTGCTACGAGAACGATTGCGGCGCGTGCCTATTCATTATGAGCTTGTGGCCGTTCATGTGGATTTAGGGTTTACGCCGAGCACGGCGGAACCCCTGGAAACTTTTTTCCGAGCGGAAGGGTTCGATTACCGAATACTTCGCACCGATTACGGGCTGCATGCGCACAGTCCACAGAATCGAGAAAATCCGTGCTTTCTCTGCGCGCGAAGGCGCCGTGCCGCCATCTTTCGCGAAGCCCGAGCCTTGGGATGTTCCAAGGTGGCCTTGGCCCACAATCAGGACGACTTCATCGAAACGTTTTTCGTCAACATTTGCTACGGAGCCCAGACGGCGAGCATGGTGCCACGGCAAAGTTTTTTCGGTGGAACTCTGGTGGTCATTCGCCCTTTGGCTCTGGTGGACAGCCATAAGGTGGACCGTCTCGTGCGCCGCCTGGGTCTTCCCACCATGGACAACCCGTGCCCGTCAGCCAGCCGCAATGCCCGCCGTCGAATTCGAGAGTTCCTTTTTGACCTGTACCGGTCCAATCGAAAGATTCGGGGGAACATTTTTCATGCCATGAGCCATGTGAACCTGGAGTATCTGCCGCCTGCACTGCCCCGGCGGCCGGGTTCGACTCGCGGGACGCCACGAGGAGCCGCACAGCATGATGGAAAAGAAACCGACCCTTTATCTCATTGATGCCAGTTCCTACATGTACCGCGCCTTTTATGCCTTGGGCCGACGCCTGACGGCTCCGGACGGCACGCCCACCCAGGCGGTTTTCGGGTTTCATCAAATGCTCCAAAAGGTCTTGAGGGAAAAACAGCCAGAAATGCTGTGCGTGGTCTATGACCCGCCGGCTCCCACCTTTCGCCACGCCTTATACCCTCAATACAAGGCCACGCGGGATCGCATGCCGGAAGATCTGGTGGTGCAGGTGCCCCTCATCAAGACCATGGTGGATCTCATGGGGATCCCATCCCTGGAAGTTCCCGGCTACGAAGCCGACGACGTCATGGCCACTCTGGTTCGCCAGGCGACCGAGAAAGGCTACGCCGTGGTGATTGTGTCCGGAGATAAGGACCTGCATCAGCTGGTGAATGAACCGCTGGTGCTTCAATGGGATCCACAAAAGGACGAACTGTACACGGCGGAAGAAGTGGTGAAAAGGCTGGGTGTGCGCCCGCACCAGGTTCGAGACCTTTTGGCGCTCATGGGCGACAGCACCGACAACGTGCCCGGCGTGCCCGGTGTGGGCGAAAAGACGGCCCGGGAACTGCTGCGGCTGTTTGGAAGCTTGGATGAAGTGCTGCGCAGGGTTCATGAGATTCCCAGCGCATCCGTGCGCAAGAAGATGGAATCAGCCCAAGAGGCGGCGCTGCTTTCCAGGCAGCTGGTGAGCCTAAGGGAGGATGCTCCGGTGAACTTCGTGGTGGCGGAATGTCGCCGTCGCCCCGCCGACGTGGCGGGTCTTAGAGCATTGTATGAACGGTTGGGATTGCGCCGTTTTCTGGCCGATCTTGCCAAGAATCTTCCGTCCCAAACGGCGGCCGAAATGGCCGCGCCGCCTGCCCGCCGCGATGTCATTGTTCGAAACGAACCGGCCTTTCGCCGGGTTCTGGAGGAGATGCGGCAGGCGAGCGTTCTTTCCATCGATTTGGAAACCACGTCCCAGGATGCCATGCTGGCCGACATCGTGGGGGTGGCCTTAAGCTGGCGGGACCATGAAGCCGTCTATATTCCCATCGGCCACGAAACCAGGGATTCGGAATCTCAGCTGCCTTTGGCTGTTGTGCTGGAAGGACTTCGACCCCTCTTGGAAGCCGAAACGCCCAAGAAAGTAGGGCAGAACATTAAGTACGAATGGGTGATTTTAAAACGGCACGGCATCGAGCTGCACGGCATCGATTTCGACACCATGGTGGCCAGTTACCTCTTGGATCCGGGCAACCCGTCCCATCGTCTTGAACGCATCGTGGCCGAACATCTCGGGGAAGCCAAGGCCACCTATGGCGATGTGGCCGGCGTTGGCGCCAAGCAGGTGCCTTTTGCTCACGTGCCCGTGACCAAGGCGGCTGCCTATGCGTGCAGCGATGCGGAAACGACCTTGCGGCTCGTGCCCATTTTACGAAAAAAGCTGGAACAAGCCGGCCTCTCGCCCCTCATGGACACTCTGGAACGGCCGCTCATTGCCGTCCTGGCCCGCATGGAAATGCGAGGGGTGCGCGTGGATACGGAAAAACTTGAGGCTTTGTCCAGGATCTTAGAAGAAGGCCTGCGAAGGGAGGAACAGACCATCTACGCCATTGCGGGCGGGCCGTTCAACATCCAGTCTCCCGTGCAGCTCAGAGATATTCTCTTTGGCAAGCTGCAGCTTCCCGTGATTAAGAAAACCAAGACGGGTCCTTCCACGGACATGAGCGTTCTGGAGGAGCTGGCGGCGCATCACCCCATCGCCCAACACATCGTGGCGTATCGCAGTCTGGCCAAGCTGAAAAACACTTACGTGGACACCCTGCCCCTTCTGGTGCATCCCCACACCGGTCGCATTCATACCAGTTACAACCAAACCGTCACCGCCACGGGGCGTCTCAGCAGTTCGGAGCCCAATCTGCAAAACATTCCCGTGCGCACCGAGGAAGGGCGCCGCATTCGAGAAGCCTTTGTGGCCGATCCCGGCTATGGGCTCTTGGCGGCGGATTATTCTCAGATCGAACTGCGCATCTTTGCCCACTACAGCGGGGACAGCCGGCTTCTGGCCGCCTTTGAGGCGGGAGACGATGTTCATCGGCGCACGGCGGCGGAAATCTTCAATGTATCGCCGCAGGACGTCACGGCGGAGATGCGGCGCCAAGCCAAGACCGTTAATTTCGGCATCATTTATGGCATGGGTCCCTATGGACTCGCCAAGCAGCTCAAGATTTCCCAGAGCCAGGCCAAGGAAATGATCGAGCGTTATTTTGCAAGGTACCAGGGGGTGAAGCGCTGGATCGAGCGAGTGATTGCCCAGGCCCACAAGCGAGGCTATGCGGAAACCCTGTTGGGCCGACGCCGTTTCATTCCCGAACTGCAGAGCCGCAACCGCTCCATGCGCCAGCTTGGGGAAAGACTGGCCGTCAACACCACCATTCAGGGCTCGGCCGCCGACATTATCAAAAAGGCCATGATCGACATCGATCAAGAGATGCAAGGGTGCGGTTGCCGAAGCGCCATGATTCTTCAGGTCCACGACGAGCTGGTTTTTGAAGTGGCGGAAGAGGAAGCGGGCTGGATGCGGGCGATGGTCAAGGAACGCATGGAAAGCGTGGTCACGTTGCGCATTCCTCTGGTCGTGGACATGGGCTATGGAAAAAACTGGGCAGAAGCCCATTCGTGAACCCGTAAAAAAAGGTCTTTTCTTTCTAAGCAGTTCGGGTAAATGGTGCGTGCGACGGCAAGGTTTGTCGCCTTCAATGCAGAGGACTTTTCAAGCACAAGAAAGGGAGCCCCATGGAAAACACCGATGGTCAATGGCGACAGGAGACCTCTTCAGTGATGGAGGAGTCTTCGGAGGCGGAGGAGCCTCCAAGCGAGCCTCCGGGTTCAGAAACCAACGATGCCTCAGCGTCCCTGCGGCGGATCCCTCGAGGCTCATCACGCCGATCCGCCTCCACGCCCCTCAGCGACAACGCCAAGTCCTTCAAAAAAAAGCATTTTCCCAGCGTTAGCCTTGCCTTATGGAACGACTGGCATTGGCAGGTGCAGCATCGGTTTCGATCGTGGAACGGACTGCGCCGCATCATGCACTTGACCGACGCGGAACAAGCCGCTCTTCAAATCCCCTCGGGTCGGTTTCCTGTGGCCGTCACACCTTATTATGCCAGTCTGTTGGATTCGGAGAACGGCCAGGATCCATTGCGGCGTTCGGTGTTACCGCTTTCCGAAGAGTGGGTGCGGCATCCCGAGGAATCCACGGATCCCCTTGGGGAAGACAAGGATTCACCGGTACCCGGACTGGTGCATCGCTATCCAGACCGGGTTCTCTTCCTGGTGACGGGTTTTTGTTCCACTTACTGCCGCTATTGCACGCGCTCTTGGCTCGTTGGGCGCCATGGATCCGGAGGCCATGCCAGTCGACGGTTATGGGAAAGGGCCTTGGCCTATATTCAAGCGACGCCTGCCGTGCGCGACGTGCTCATCTCCGGTGGCGACCCACTCACCTTGGCCGATGACGCCTTGGGATGGCTTTTGGATCGGCTTCGAGCCATAAGGCATGTGGAAGTCCTTCGCATCGGAACCAAGGTGCCTGCGGTTTTGCCGCAGCGCATAACCCGCGACCTGGTTTGGCTCTTACGCCGGGACCATCCCTTGTGGATGAGCTTGCATTTTACGCACCCAAAGGAATTGACTCCGGAGACGGCCGAGGCGTGCGCTCGGCTGGCGGATGCCGGCATTCCTCTGGGCAGCCAAACGGTGCTGCTCAAAGGGATCAACGACGACGTGACGACCCTGCGGGCTCTCTTTCAAGGCCTTCTGCGCCTTCGCGTGCGCCCCTATTACCTCTATCAGTGCGACCCCATCAACGGCTCGCCCCACTTTCGAACGACCATTGCTCGAGGTCTGGAAATCATGGACGGGTTGCGCGGCCACACGTCTGGGTATGCCGTGCCATCCTACGTGGTGGACGCGCCGGGAGGCGGCGGCAAGATTCCTCTCCTTCCCGACTATGTTCAGGGCGTGGACGGGGAGGATTTGATCCTTCGAAACTATGAACATCGCCTTTTTCGGTATCCCAAGGCCTTTGAGGTTGTTTCGGGGCCGGGGCGAGTGGTTCACAAGGCGTTCTGATGGGGGAAAGCCAATGAAGATCGGACTGACATACGACCTTCGGGATGTCTATCTTGCGGAGGGTTTCACAGAAGAAGAGACGGCCGAATTGGACCGTGCAGACGCCATTGAGGCTCTCGAGGCGGAAATTCGCGCCTTGGGTCATGTACCCGACCGTATCGGGCGCCTTAAGGATTTGGTGCAGCGGCTGGCTTCGGGTGATGGCTGAGATCTGGTGTTCAACATCGCCGAAGGACTCTGGGGATCGGGTCGGGAGGCGCAAGTGCCCGCCCTTTTGAATGCCTACGGAATCCCTTACACCTTTTCTGATCCTCTCGTTCTGTGCGTGACCCTGGACAAGGCGGTGGCCAAGCTTATGGTGCAGGACGCCGGTTTGGCCACGGCGCCTTTTGTGGTGATCAGGGACCTGGAAGAAGTCCCGCGCGTGGCGCTTCCCTGGCCCCTTTTTGCCAAGCCTGTGCGCGAAGGTACGGGCAAGGGGATTACGGCGGCATCCAAGATTCACTCTGGGGAGCAATTGGAAAAAGTTTGCGAGTTCCTCCTACGGACCTATGACCAGCCGGTCTTGGTGGAAACCTTTTTGCCCGGTCGGGAGTTCACCGTGGGGCTTTTGGGTTCGGGAAAGTCCGCGCGAGCTCTCGGCGTCATGGAGGTGGTGCTTCGAGAAAACGCGGATGCCGAGGTCTACTCTTACGACAACAAAGAGTGCTGTGAGGAACGGGTCTTTTACTGGTTGGTGGATGACGAGGAAGCTCGGGAGGCGGCTCGTGTGGCGGTGGAATTCTGGAAAGTGTTAGGATGCCGAGATGTCGGCCGCATCGACCTTCGCTCCGACGCGGCGGGACGCCCCCATTTTCTCGAAGCGAACCCTTTGGCGGGACTCCATCCCCATCATTCCGACTTGCCCATCATCTGCACGCTGCTCGGCATGCCTTACCGTGATCTCATCAGCGCCATCCTGGAGGAGGCCAAGCAAAGGGTTTTTAAAACACGCGAAAGGTTGGAAAGGTTTTCCGAAAAGAGGACCCTTTCTCCGCAAACGTTCAAGGAAGGGCGCCTTTGATGCGGGTTGTGGTCCTTCATTCGGCCGTGGCTCCCGAGGCTCCACCCGATGAACAGGACGTTCTGATGCAGGCGAGCTGCATCGGCGAAGCCCTCACGAGGTTGGGCTGCCAGGTGAGCTTTCTTCCCTTTGTCTCCAATCTGGAGGCCGTGCGCTGCGGTCTTCGAGGCCTTCGTCCGGACCTGGTCTTTAACCTTGTCGAAACGGTTCGGGGCACGGGGCGACTCATCCACCTGGCACCCGGCTTGCTGGATGTGGAAGGCCTGCCATACACGGGTTGTCCCACAGAGGCGCTGTTTTGCACGTCTCATAAGGTCTTAGCCAAGTGGAAGAGATTTTCGTGGCCAACGACTTGGCCCACCAAAGTCTTAACCTGGGGCCGGAATCCGGCTATTTTTTCATCATTGCGGAAATTTCAGGTCAGGTGGTGGGCTACACCTGTTACGGGCCCATTGTGGGAACGGCCGGCCGATTCGACCTTTATTGGATCGTGGTGCATCCGGCCTATCAGGGCCGCGGTATCGGACGAAGGCTTCTTGAAGAGACCGAAAGGGCCATCTGGAATGCCGGAGGCCGACGGGTGTAGGTGGAAACGTCGTCGCGCACCATCTATGAACCGACCCGGCGGTTTTACCTGCGTGCCGGCTACTCCTACGTGGCCTCCCTTCCCGACTTCTATGGTCCTGAAGATCACAAAATCATCTATGGTAAAAATCTTCACTGAGGGCATGGCCATGGCGCGGTGCGTAAGACGGGGCGATGTTATCAAAGATGTCGCCGATCGAAGGAGGGCTTCTTCATGAAAGCGTTGGTCACGTTTTTCCGCCGCAGATCCGGTCAAGACTGGAAATCGCTCGGCGTCAATCTCGGCTTGATTGCAGCCGGAAGCGGGATCTACGTTTTGGGCCTCAATGCCGTGCTCATTCCCCAGAAACTGCTCAGCGGCGGTGTGGTGGGTGTCGCCGTCATTTTGCACTATCTGTACCCGTCCGTGGACGTGGGGCACTTTTACCTGCTGTGTAACATTCCGCTCATGGTCTTGGGATGGTTTTCCATCAGCCGTCGGTTCATGGGATACACCCTGTTTGGCATGGTGTTTTTTTCCGTGGCCGCTTCCTGGATCAAGGTTCCTGCCGTGACCTTGAGTGATCCTCTGCTGTCGGCGGTGCTGGCCGGAGTCTTGTGCGGGGTGGGCGGAGGCATCGTGCTGCGTTCCCTTGGATCGGCCGGAGGTTTGGACATCTTGGTCATTTATTTGAATACGCGCTGGGGCCTTCGTGTGGGCGTGGTTTACATGGCGGCCAACGCCCTGATTCTCGGCGTGGGAGCCTTTTTTTTCGGCCTGGAGAGAGCCCTTTTGTCCGTAGTTTACGTGTATGCGAGCAGTCGTGTGGTGGATACCGTTTTGGTGGGATTCAATCGTCGTAAGATGGCCCTGATCATCACATCCAAGGTGGATGAAGTGGCTGATTTTATTTTGTACACTATACGACGTGGTGTGACGTTTCTCAAGGGCAGGGGAGGATTTTCCGGACAGGATCGAGAAGTGATTCTGACGGTCACAACCCTTACGGAACTGCCCAAACTTAAAGAATCCGTTTTCCGCATGGACCCCCAGGCCTTTGTCATCATCAACGACACCCTGGAAGTACTGGGAAAACGCCACGGCCACCTGAAGATCTATTGATGGGAGTCCTCGGGCTCAGGGGCCTTCAAAACCCGAAGACGCGAAACGTGGACAACGAGGCCACAGCCTTAAGCTCGAAGACCTTTTCACCTTGGAAAATGCTGCGGCTTTGGTCACTCTGACCGCCATGGAACTGGTTCTAGGCGTCGACAACATCGTTTTTATCGCCATTGTAACGGGACGGCTTGCCAAAGAGCAGCAAGAGCGGGCGCGGCGGCTGGGGCTCTTGGGAGCCATGTTCCTGCGCATCGGCTTGCTTCTGGCCATCACGGCCATCATGCGGCTGACCACATCCCTTTTTTCCGTTGCTCTCGCACCCCGTTTCAGGGCGCGATCTGATCCTACTCGTGGGAGGACTGTTTTCTTATCGGCAAGGCGACTCACGAGATTCACAACAAACTGGAAGGCCCCGCCAAGACGCTGCCCAAACACGGAAGACGCCATGCCAACTTCGGGTCCGTTCTGTTTCAGATTCTTCTGTTGGATATGGTGTTTTCCCTGGACTCCATCATCACCGCCGTGGGCATGGCCCGCCAAGTGCCCATCATGATTGCGGCCATTGTTCTTGCCGTAGGCGCCATGATGCTTTTTGCGGGACTGGTCGGTGCCTTTATTGATCAACACCCCACCTTGAAAATGTTGGCCCTCAGCTTTCTTCTGCTCATCGGAGTCATGTTGGTGGCCGAAGGGTTTGGCAAGCATATGGAAAGGGGCTACATCTATTTCGCCATGGGCTTTTCCGCTTTTGTGGAAGTTTTGAACCTTCGAGTGCGCAAGCATGCGCAAGGGGCGTGAGGGTTCGAGGTGGTTTTTCGTTGGATTTTGAGGTGTGAGGCGATGACGGCAAGGGAACGTATGTGGCGTTGTGTGTGGATCCTGTGGCTGGCCGTTTTAGCGAGTCCGGGCCTGCTTCAAGCGCAGACCCCGCCGGCCATGGTCTCTGAGCCCCAAGACCAATACGTCGAGCTTTCGTCCTCCCTGGAAAAGGCGATTCAAGCAGAAAAGCTGGATCTGGAAAAGCTCGGCAAAGATCTTGAGGACATCAAGAAGGAGCAAACCGCCTGGTCCAGAGAACTCCATGCCGCTCGATTGCAACTTTCCGCCGTGGCCGATCTCATGTCCCTCTCTTCTCTTTCCCTGGAAGACTTGAACAAGGCTTTGGGTTCGCTGAAGCAAACGGTGGACGAGGCGGCGGCTCGAGTCAAAGACTTGCAGGAAAAACAGACCCAGCTCACGGCCCAATTGAATGCCTTGGCCGAACAGAGAGCCGCCAATCAAAACCGCCTGGAAACCTTGAAAACCCGCCGGGACGACCTTCCCATCGCCCGCACCCTGGCAGCGCAGCTCAAAGAAGCCGATGATCTCCTTCGACAAAAAGAAAAACGACTAAAGGACTTTCTGGACACTTACCAGAAGCTTGCGGGCGATTGGAACGCCCTCAAGGAAGAAGCGGCGGCCCTGCTAGAGCGATTGAACACACGCATCGCCAAACGGAAGCGAGAAGATCTGTTCCGCCGAACCCGAAACCCTCTGTTGGGGATGAGTGTGGCGGAGGTCCGGCGGGATCTGGAGACCGTGGCAACGCTCATCGCCCAGGGACTGCAGACCAGCTTTTGGACGGAACGAATTCAACGATTGTGGAAAGTCGGAGGGCTCCTTTCGGTCACATCGCTTCTGGCCTTTGTTGTTGTGGAATGGCTGTGTTTTCGTTATCGACGATTGTGCCTTGCCCTGCTGTCCCACCAGGACAGGCATGGCAAACCTTGGTTTGCACTGGCCCTAAATCTTCTCAACCGTTCCCTTCCCCTTTTGGGGGCGACCGTCTTCGCCTACGCTTACACCTCCGCACGCGATCTCTACGACACGTCCGTTTTTCTGAGAAGCCTGTGCCAGATTCTGGTCCTGTGGCTGCTTAGCTCCTGGGGGATTCATTTCCTTCAAGCCCTCAAGGAAAACTTTCGATTCGATCGGTTTGCCTTCGTGGTGCGCCGAATTCGCGTCGTGATATCCCTTGGACGTTGGCTGCTCATGGCCTACGTGATCCTTCAGGAAAGCTTGGGGCGTTCCAGTGCTCTGCTGCTCCTCTATCGCTTCACTCTGGAAGTGGCCTTTTTGGCCTGGAATGCGGTGTTTTGGAGGGAACTGAAACGAAAGATGGGCGAGGCCGCTCCGACCTGGATGGTCGGAAGGTCTTGGGTGCTGCATCTTTTCATGGGAGGAAGCTATGGCGTGGCCATGGTGGGCGTTCTGCTGGAACTGGCCGGCTATGCCTTGTTGGCGACTTTTTGGTACGTGAGCTGGGGACGAAGTCTGATTGTGGGCCTGTGGTTGTTTCTGTTCTACAAGAGCTTGACAGAATGGGAACAGACCATGGATACAGCTGCAGCCTTTGCTCCGAAGGCCGAAGAGGATACCAAGGGTTCTTTGCGATGGCTGAGCGTCAAAGCCCTCTGGCTGGTCTGGCTGTTTGGTGGAACGCTTGGCCTGCTGCTGGCCTGGGGTGCCAAACAGGCGCTCATCGTGGCCTTCTTTGACCTGCTCAACACGCCCCTGCCCCTGGGCAATTTGAATTTTAGACTCCTGGGCATCATCCATGCCGGGGCCATCCTGGCCTTGACCCACGTGGGCGCCCGATGGCTAAAGCACTTTCTCAAGAATCGCATCTTACGCGATAGTGGGCTTGAACGGGGGCTGCAGGCATCCATCGTGTCCGTGACCGGATATGTGCTATGGTCTATTGGCATTCTTGCGGTCCTCAATGCCCTGGGCTTTTCTGGTACTTCCCTCACCGTGGCTTTTGGAGCTTTGGGCGTGGGCTTGGGTTTTGGCCTTCAAAACGTTTTCAATAACTTTATCAGCGGCTTGATTCTGCTCTTTGAAAGGCCGATTCAGGTGGGCGATCGCATCGAGATTGATGGCACGTGGGGTGAAGTGCGCAAAATCAATGTGCGTTCCACCATTATTCAAACGCTGGACAATGCGTCCATGATTATTCCCAATTCGGAATTCATCAGTGGACGGGTGGTCAATTGGAGCTTCAAGGACCTGAGAATTCGCCGAAACATCAACGTGGGTGTAGCGTACGGATCCGACGTGGAACAGGTACGAGACACCTTGTTGGAAATCGCCGCCAACCACTCCCTCGTTCATAAAGAGCCGAAGCCCAGCGTGCTTTTCGTGGATTTCGGAGACAGCGCCCTGATCTTTCGACTTCGTGTGTGGACCACCGTTCCCGTGTGCCTTCAAGTGGAAACGGATCTTCGGTTTGCCATTTATCGAGTGTTTCAAGAACGAGGGATCGAGATTGCGTTTCCGCAACTGGATGTGCATCTCAAGACCGGCTTCGAGTCAACTGCCAACACCCCGCCGGCTGAGGGAAAGCCTTCTGAAGGTACCACGATGGATGACAAGGCCTAGGAGCGTCGTGGGACATTTGGGAAAGGGGAAGGATGGCGGGTTTGAAGTGAAGTCCAAGGGCCTGGAACGACTGCGCCGGTTTTACGACCGCTTCGTGAGCATGCGGGGAAACCCCAAGGAAATTGCCCTGGGGTTTGCTCTCGGCCTTTTCGTCGGCATGTCTCCGACCTTGGGATTTCAGATGGCTCTCGCCGTTGTTAGCGCGGCATTGCTGGGCTGGAACAAATGGAGCGCCGCCGCGGGCGTGTGGATTACTAATCCTATAACGGCCCCTTTTGTGTATGGGATCAATTACTGGGTGGGTTCAAAGCTGATTCTATGGGTTTTTCCTGAGGCGACGGCCCATGGGCAAGCGATGCTCAGTCGCATGGGCCCTATTGTCCAAAAGACACCCATGGTCATGGCTTCCTTGATCCTGGGTGGTGTGGTTCTTGGCGTGCCCGTGGCCTGTGCGGGCTACTGGCTGGCTCTGTGGGCCGTGACGCGCTACCGCCTCCGGGTGAAAGCCCAAATGGAACGCGCTCGCCAACGGCTGCGGGAAGAACGGGCTCGGCGCCGCCGTCACACCAAGGCGTCGTGAACGGCTGGCTTGCGACGTTTTGGCCATGGTCGTGGGGATTGTCTGACCAAAACGGCACGCGAACGGGTTCAGGCCATCCCCTCTGACTCGGCAGTCCCGGGGAAAACGCATCATCCTGCCTTCCCGTGCTAGCCAAGAGAGAAGATTCAAGAGGGCGTGGATTTTCTCCCTATTTCCTCGTAAGTTTTGAGGAGTTTGTGCGAAAAACAACCCCGGAAACGCCGCCCGCCACGACACGGTCTGGCGCCGCGCGGCGCTTCCGGGGATTCGACCTGAATGGGGGGGACGCGGACGAGCTTCTAACAGCGTGCCCAAGAATGTTTTCCCCCGGGAACGCGGGCGTTTCGCCTGTCTTGTTTGCGGGCCGGAGGTCCGTGCTCCCAGGAGGCGTCTTCCCCTTCTGAGCAGGTCTGGGACAGATGACTAGTGCTGTTTCTCCGCCTTGGGTTCGGGCTTGTGTTCCGCAGCGGGCGAGGGCTTGGTTGCGGCCGGCGCTTGAGCTTGCTTCATGGCTGGAGGTGGCACGCTCGCCTTGGGCTTATGCACTTCGGCCTTTTCGGCAACGACCCATTCGTTGCCTTTTTTCACTAACGAAAGCACCGACTTGACTTTAATGGTTCCCGTCACCGAAACCTTGGCGCTGTCCTCCGTCTGTTCCACCACCTGGTATTTCAGCTTGGACGTGTCCAACTGAAAACCTTTGTGTTTGGCGATTTGTTCATTCACATAGGCTTTGGCCACATCCGGAGGCTCTTTCTTGGCGCAGCCAAAGGACACCACGAAACCCAAGGCCATCAAAACAAAAAGAAACCGTCGCATACGCCCTCCTTTGTTTTTGAGTTAAAAGAAGTAGGGATGCCTCACCGTGTGCGTGGGTTTTTATACATGATTCAAGCGGGAAGCGGAAGAGGTGATGCAGGTGGGTCAGTAGTCGTATTTCCAAAACACACCGGCGCCGGTGCGCGACTGCGTACCCGCCTCGGTTTCCACAGTGATGTTGGGGGTGACTTCTACTTCCACCTTGAGGGATACATCGCCTTGTTCCAGGCGTTGATCCACATCCACGCGAAGGTTTTCGCCCAGGTATTTTCCCAGGCCAATGCCCAGGCCTTCGCCCAGGCCTGTGCCGAGAAGTTTCAGTTGATCCAGGCCCAAAAAATCTTGGGTTTTTCCCAGCACGTTCCGGGAAGGGCCTCCACGGTTCCTGAGGGCCTGAAGAGCGTTGGCGAGGCGAATGGCCTGAAGGGGAGTTAAGGTGGTGGCGCTTCGACCAAAGAGAATCTGGGCCAGGATTTCTTCCTGAGGTCTTTCGGGTGACGATTCCAGGGCGAGTTCCAGGTCGGAGGCTCGGCCCGAGAGGCGTACTCGAGCCGTCATATCGCGCACCGCAGTCTCGCCCAAAACAAGAATCGCCGGATTCGGCGGCGTCTCGCCATAGAAGATCACATGACCTTCTGCGAGCCGAAAGCGCCGGTGCAAGAAGTCCAGACTTCCTCGGGTCGTGTCCAGCCGTCCCGTAAGGCGCGGGTGGGGTAGTCTTCCGGTGATTTTCACGGCGCCTCGCCATTCCGATTCCAGTCCCCAGCCCGATACGGTGGTCATGCCCGGAAATTCCACAGCAAGCTCGAAAGAGAGGCGATGAGGTGATTCACTGGGTCCTTTGGGTCTCGGTGACCCAGAGGGTTTGGACGGAGGTGGGGTCTCCTCCACGTCCAATTCCACAATGTTTGGGGGAAGCCGCTTGGGAAGCTCGACCTTCAGAGGGCGGACTCTGAGGGTTCCACCGAGCGTGGTTTCTTGAAAATTTCCCTGAATGGTCAGGGTGCCGTTGAGGTTTCCCGAAATATCGTCGCGGTGCAGTGGTGAAACGTCCTCAAAGGTCACCTGGGCTTGGTAAGGAAAGAGGGCGCTGGAATCCAGCCGCCATCGACCGCTGCCGCGAAGGAAGCCTTTTTTGCCGTCGAAGGCTTTGAGTTCCCGCAAAAAAAGGGTATCTTTTGCCGCCTTCACTGTGGCTGTCACGTCCTGAAGCACAATCCCCCAATCTTCGTGTTCGTAGCGCCCCTTGGTGAGAAGCAGCTCCCCACCGAGCAGGGGGCGGTGCAGCGAGCCGTCGAGGTTCACCTGTCCCTTGAGGCTTCCTTGGATTTTGTGTTCGTCCAACTCAAGGAGGCTTCCGATTCGCTCCAGCGCCACGGCAAGGGAAAAGGTTCCCGATAGGGGTCCCTCTGGGAGCATCTGCACATCGAGGGGTTTCATCTGAAAATGAATGGGCATGGAGACCTTTGCGCGGCTGGGTTCATCCCCCAAACCGAAAAGGACGGCGTTCAGATGCAGGGTGGAGGCGTCGGCCCGGGCCGCCGCCTCCACAGATAGGGTTTCTCCGAAAGGCCAACCAGGATGACGAAGTGCGTCGATTTTCAAGTTCACCATGGCACTTGGGTTGTTTTCTACCCCGTGCAGCACCGCGTTGCCGCTGAGAATTCCTTCCAAGGATGGACCTCCCAGAAACTCAACCATGCTCAACGGCAGGTTTTCCATTTTCACCGAAGCCGATGGATTCTCTGCGTTCCACTGGGCGCCGGCGGTCACTCGCCCTGATTCCACACGCAGCGCCATGGGAGTCAGTGTCCATCCCCTGGGATCAATTCCTATCTGGGCAGGGCCTTCCAGTTGAAGGTCGTAGGGGCCTGCATGGGCGACAAGGGTTTCCAGGCGAATGCCTGTGCTGGAACCATTTCGGCGCACTGATCCCGTGGTAGTGAGCGTAAAGGGTTCGTGAAAGGTTCCTTGAAACTGCGAGGAAAAGGTCATGCCTTCGGGGTTGCCTTCCACCTTTACCTGGGCTTGCGCGACCGTGAGAGGATCTTTTTCAAGTTCTTTCACAGAAACGGTCACAGTGCCTAAAGGAGATGGGGACAGGGTCTTGACCTGCGCCGACACATTCAAGGCCTCGATAAAGATGTCGTTGAAGGTGCCAGAGCCCACCGTGAGCGTCGCTTCAATACTTTGCCGGCCGCCTGTGTTTGACAGGAGCACCCTGCCCTGGAGGTTTCCACCGATCTTTTGAGGCCATAGGCCCTGAAGCATGTCGAGCCGTGGAATGGAGACGTCAAGGTAGCCGTTGGAAAGGAACGTATCCAGGTCGGTTTGCAAGGATCCGATCACCGTGGCGTCCTGGCATTGAAAAGTCCATCGAGGCACTCGAAGTTCGGTGCCTTTTTTGGCAAAATCCACGTCCAGATGCCAGGAGCCTTGGCCGTAGACGGCGCGGCAGCGAATTGTTCCGGTGGGGTTTTCAGGAAGCCCCGTGCCGGCTACGTCAAGACTCCAAGCGCTCCATTGCGCCTCACCGTAGGCAAACCGCTCGCCGTGCAGGCTGGTCTGAACGGTCATGTTGTCCCAGGGGCCGGAAAAAGCCACCTGCCCGTGACCATCCCCTTCGATGGGCTGCGGCGTCAGAAAAGAGATGAAAGAAAGATCAGAAAAATCCACGACGCCGCGACCCTGAGCCCTGCGCTGCGGCATATCCACGATCCCGCTCAGTTCTGCGGCTCCCACGTCGGGTACTTCAAGGCGCACCCTTTCGATGGCCACCCTGCCCTCGCGGGTCAACTGTGCCGAAGCGTCCACATGGACGTTTTTCAGGGCTAGCGCGGTGGTTTGGGTCGTTTCAAAAGAGGCGGTTTGTGCCAGGATTTTCAAAACAACTTCGGGCATGGCTGATGAGGAGTCCCGGGCCAGGGTCCACGCCCATCGCATTTCCCCGTTCGAGAGCTTCCAGGAAGCCTGCTCAAGAGTGTTCAGCCGCAGGGTAAGTTCCCCCTCCAACCGGCCCAGACGCCCCTCGACGCGCCCTTCCGCTGTGCCGTGACCTCGAAGCGCAACGCCGGCCAAGGCCCCCAGCGGTTCGAAATCTTCCACGACCACAGTGTAGGATGTGGGATGCACCACACCGGACGCCGTCTGAAAACCCCCGTGAGCGGAGAGACTGAAAGGGCGCGTCTGCACTCTTAGAGCATCGACCCAGATAGTGCCCAGAGGGTCCTCTGATGGGTCCAGTCGAAGCTGCATTTCGGCCTGCAAGGTACCGAAATGTTTCAGGGCGAGCCGGCTGGACACCCAGCCGTTTTCTTGTTCGAAAAAGGTGAGGACTCCCAGGAGTCGAGGGGATTTGGGCTGCAGGACGGCCTCTAGGGTCAGGAACGATTCCCGTTGCGCATGGTTGGCCACTATTCTAAGGCGCGCTTTCTGGGTGTGCTCCTTGAAGTCAAAGGTCACAGACCCTTCAAGGGCCGTCGTGAGCAGCATCCCCGTCACGGGGGCTTCGAGCGTCACCTGATGCAGAAAAAATTTGTCCACAATCAGCGGCATGGGAAGATCGGGTATGATCAACGGTTGGGGACTCGCGGTGTCCTGTGAAGGGGGCGATGAGGCAGGGCGACGCACCACTTGCGCTTGCCGAGCGCTCACCCATTCCACATGAAGGCGGCCGCGAAGCAGCGCCGTGGGGTGCCAACGCATAGAAAGGTCTCGCACGGTGAGCCACACGCCCTGTGTATCGGCGATTTCCAAGGTGTCCAGCTCGATTTCAAAAGGAATCCACCCGCTCAGAGTTCCTAAGCGAACCGTGGTATGGGGGCCCGAAAGCCGTCTGGACAGTTCTCGAGCAAGGAATTTCTTGGCCGCAGGGCTCTGCAGTATTGCCCAAAGCGCCGCCACAGCGAGCCCAAGGACCCCGACGATGGCGGCTAAAGCTCGAAATGTGCGCATGCTGTTCAAGGCCCCTGGCCTTCATCGAGATATCCTGGCAAGAGGCATCGCAGTTCCAGGACGTGAAAGTCCAAGCCGGGATTGTGCGTGTAGAGACCGGCGTTGGACAGATGCTGGAAGCGATACCCAAGGGAGAAATACTTGCTGAGGATGAGATTGATCCCGATTTCTTCGGTGAATTGAATTTCTCCGCCCAGGTTTTCCTTTCCAAAGTTATGATCTTCCAGAAAAGCGGGCCGCACGGCCGCCATGAAAGCCAAGGATTTCCAAGGGGTTTGCAGGGTCACCATGGGTCCTGTGGAAATGAGGACGGATTCCTTGTCAGCCGCACGGAGAAGCCCGAAGTGGATTTCCCAAAAGGTGTCCAGTATCCAACCACCGTTCCACTGCCAATCCCAAGGCAGCGTGTGGTAGGCGATCAGTTCGTGTATGTGAAACGTTTCATCTTTCTTGATGGCGGAAAATCCGGATCGCACACCGATGCCGAAAACCAGCTTTTCTGCAGCCCACGCCCCGGTTTCCCCGACAACCATGGCCAGGACTGTTATCAACACCCATTTTCTCCAACGCATGCGCATCTCCTACCGCACTTGGGGTTAAAACGCCTGGCCCAAGCTTATATAGATTTGAAAAGCATCGTCAATGCCCGCTCGACGATTGAGGGGAAAAGCTACGTCCATGCGGAACGGACCCAAGGGAGAATAGTAACGAAATCCGAGCCCTGTGGCCCAGCGAAAACTCCGCGTGAAGTCCGGTACGGGGCTTTCGTAGGCGGTGCCTCCGTCCAGGAATGCGGCAAGGCCGTAACGTTGTGTCATGCGCCAGCGCACTTCGCCGTTCCACGACAGAAAAGACCGACCTCCCACGGGGTCATTGCCGTCTCGAGGCCCAACGCTTTGGTACTCGTAACCTCTCACACTGCCCCCACCGCCGACATAGAAGCGCAGATCCGCTGGGACGGCCCCCTGAGTGGCTCCGGCAATGCTTCCCGCAGCCACGATGGATGCCAGCACCAGCCGGCCGTCCTTGGACCAATCGTAATAGGTGCTGAGGCTGGTGGAAGTCTTCCAAAAGAAAAGGGAGGTGTCGGTTAAGTCCCAATAGGGGGATGTCTGCAGGTGCCAGCGAAACCCGCGCGCAGGATCCAGAGGGTTATCAGTGGTATCCATGCGCACAAAGGCGGGAAGAAACAAGTGGCCGTAAGTTTCACGATTGGAGGCTTGTTCGACGCTGGAGAGGCGAAAGCCGGCGCCCGCACTGGCCCTGATGGTGGGGCGCACATCACGGACGACGGAAACGGTGGTGCCGACACTTCGAGTCCAATAAGCGTCCCAGTCTTCCTGGCCCATGTGCCCTTCCACTTGCACAAGCTGATCTGTACGAAGGAAATCCCGCCACGTGGCGATGCCGCCCAGAATCATTCTTTGCGAGGACAGCCAGGATTCCACGCCCACCTTGGCTTTTCCTGCGCGAATAATTCTGTTTTCCCAGGACACGTTCAGTTCCGGGCCCACATCCGTGGAATAGAAAAAACCGCCTTTGAAGGTGCGCGGCTTCTTTTCCACAACCGTGATTTCCACGGGAAGTCGGCCCTGAGCGTCCACGGTGGACCCATGGGCCAGGCGCACCACCGAAAAGAGATCCATGCGAATGAGATTGTCCTGAGCCTTGGTCATCAGTCGGGTATCAAACAGATCCCCTTCCTTCCAGGGGATGCGCGGTCGGACCACATCTTCTCGAACCGATTCCAGTCCCACAAGGCTCACGGGCCCGAAAAAAGTCTTGGGCCCCGCTGAGACGACATAATGGGGATGCACGGTTCGAGCGTCATGGCGTACGATCACCCGTCTTTCGGAAATTCGAGCCAAAGGATGGCCGTGTTGTCCGAGAATGGAGAGAATTTTCTGGTCTGCGTCGGCAATGTGGGCGGCCAGCGCCGGGGAAGAGGCGGGTAGGGATGAACGGGTCGTTTCCATCAACACATCAAAAAGCGATGCATCGATGCCCGAAACGTCCAGCGTCGTTTCTTCCAGCACATACAAGGGTCCGGGATTGACGGTAAAGCGCACCGTCAGCGGATCCGTCGATGGATCGATGTGGTAGGCCACCTCGCAGGCATAAAAGCCTTCGGAGCGAAGAAAGGTTCGAAAAAGGTTCTTATCTTTTTCCGCGCGGCGTCTGAGCTGACTCAGGGACACCGCCCCTTCCTTTTCCCTGGCCACGGTTTCCGAAAGGGGCTGAAGTCGGGACGCCCAGGCGCCTTCGACGCTGTCTTCCATCTGCACCGCATACCGAAGGGAGGCGGCGAAACTCAAGGTATCGTGGATGCCAAAAGCGCAGGCCAAGAAAACCACAAGCCGAAGCCACGTGAGCGGCATGGGTCTGGAATGGGATCTGTAATGAGAGAAAAGCGTCACGGCCGCGCCGACGGGAATCCAGGGCATGTCGCACGCCTTGGATTGGCGCCGTGTCGGGGATGACGTTGTCTTCATCACCCTTACCCTTTCTCCAATTCCGTAGATTCCCACGTTTGCGGGCAGCATAAAAGAATTTTGTCAAGGGCCAATGGGCTCTTCTGGGACAAGCTGCGAGCGGACAGTCGCCCTAGCTGGCTCTCCTTGGGCCAAAGCCGTCAAGGTCTGGGCCCTTATCATTTGCGTATCGTCACGAGCGATTGTAGTTTTGTTGCGAAGAAAATGAAAGGCTCAAGGCCATAAGGTGCGGAGCAAAGATGGAGGATGGTGCAGTATGGCTGGAAGGCGCATTTGCATTGTGGGTGGTGTTGCCGGAGGGGCTTCCTGTGCGGCGCGGGCGCGCCGCATGGATGAACAGGCTGAAATTATCATCTTTGAAAAGGGGCCTTTCGTCTCTTTTGCAAACTGCGGTCTGCCCTATTACGTTGGGGACGTGATTCGCCGCGAAGAACATCTGCTCGTGGCCACACCTGAAATGTTTCAACAAAGGTTTCGAATTGAGGTGCGCCTTCATTCGGAAGTGGTGCGCATCGACCGAAACCGTCGTCGCCTTCTCGTTCGCGATCATCAAGCGGGGCGAGATTATGAAGAAGCCTACGATGCCCTGGTGCTTTCTCCAGGGGCAGCCGCAGTGAAGCCGCCAATTTCTGGGCTGGATTCTGAAGGTGTTTTTTTCGTGCGCACCATTCCGGACAGCCGGGAAATTCGGCGCATGATCGAGGAGCGGCATGCGCAAAGCGCGGTGGTCATCGGAGGCGGCTATATCGGCCTTGAGATGACGGAAAATCTGGTGCGACGCGGACTGCAGGTGACCCTGGTGGAAATGCAAGATCAAGTCATGCCCATGTGTGATCCCGAGATGGTGTGGCCCCTACAGGAGACCCTTCGAGATAAAGGGACGACCTTGCGTTTGAAAACGCAGGTGAAGGCAGTGGAACGTAACGCCGACGAGGCGCTCACGGTAAGGCTGCATTCGGGAGAAAGCCTTACGGCCAACCTCGTCATCGTGGCCGTGGGCGTGCGCCCCGAGGTGCAACTGGCCCGAGATGCCGGGCTGGCTCTGGGGCCGCTTGGAGGGATTCGCGTCAACGAAAGAATGCAGACCAGTGACCCGTTTATCTGGGCCGTGGGCGATGCCGTGGAAGTGTCTCACGTGATCACGGGGCTTGAGACCCTTCTTCCGCTGGCCGGGCCGGCTAACCGACAGGGAAGGCTCGCCGCCGATGCCATTTGCGGAAGGGATGTGCGGTTTCGAGGCGTACAGGGAACGGCCGTGGTGGGCCTTTTTGATCAGGTGCTGGCCATGACGGGACCGAGTGAGCGGGTGCTCAAATCCCTTGGCTTATGGAATGGACCCCTCGACTGTGAAAAGATCTATTTGCATCCGGGTCACCATGCCAGCTATTACCCTGGGGCGGAAACCCTGGCCATGAAATTGATTTTTTCCAAAAGGGACGGAAAAATTTTGGGATTGCAAGTGGTGGGCAAGAAAGGCGCGGTGCGGCGAACGGACGTTATCGCCATGGCGATGCAAAAAGGCGGCACTGTCTTTGATTTGGAAGAAGCGGAACTGTGCTACGCGCCGCAATTTGGGTCCGCCAAAGATCCCGTCAACCTTGCGGGCATGATTGCCGCTAATGTGGTTCGAGGCGATGTGGAGGTCGTGCACGCGGAATCCATGGATCGGCCTCCAGAAGACGTTCTCATTCTCGATGTGCGCGAACCCTTTGAATATCGGCGCGGGCATATTGCGGGAGCGGTGCACATTCCCTTGGGGGCTTTGAGGCAGCGCATGGCGGAGCTTCCCAAGGACAGGGAAATCTGGGTCTATTGCTATGTGGGACAGCGTTCGTATCTGGCGGCACGAGCCCTGCGCCAGTACGGGTATCGCGCAAAAAACCTGAGCGGCGGCTATCGAACTTACACCATGTGGCGACAGGCAGCTCAAGGCGCCGACAACGCTTTGTGAATGCCCGGCGTGTTCCGATTATAGGACCCCCCCCCCGATGGGCTCGGGCAAGGAAGGTATGGGCAAGTGGGATGCACAGGGGATGACCTGAGGCTACAAGAGATGGCGATGAAAAAAATGCCTCCCTTGGCGGGGAGGCGTTCTACTTTTTGAGGACTTGGATGTTGTAGAGACTTTAGGAGGCCGATTTGACTTTTTCCAATTCGGCCTTGAGCTTTTCCACTTCCTGCTTGTATTTTTCAGCTTCTTCCTTGTACTTGGACAAATCATCGGTGGCGGCTTCCGGCACCGCTTCTTCCTCTTTTTTCTTTCCGAACGGCAGTTGATCCTTCACTTCATCATAGCCCAAATAGGCCGCCATGGCACCGCCCAGCAGCAGCATCAAGGGAATGGCGCCTGCCAGGAGGTTGAGGAAAGGTTTAAACCAAATAAAGATACCAATAATGCCGAAAAAAGCCGCGGCCAAGCCGCCCAGAAAAACCTTCATCGTCCCGCCTCCTTCTGCTTGTTCCATAGACAAGTGACGCGTCGTTGATCCCTTTGGCAAAAAACCCTCAACCCTCAATTCTGCCTTTTCGGCAGCCCTTGGCATGATAAAGATTTCACGCACCCTGTAGCACGGCCCACAGGGTTTTGCAAGGAGAAAGTCGTGAAAAGCCTTAGAGGAGCCCAAAGCATGGAGAACTTTTTACGGGGTGATCTCAGATGGAACGAGCAGGGAGAGCTTCGACACCCAGAAGGACCATGGCCATGAGAAAATGAGGGAAGAAGAGCTTGGGTCGCGAGCGCGGGGCAGTGATGACACGCGATGACGATCAAATATGGTGACTTAGGCCCGGCCCACGCGCGAAGAACACGGGGTTGACGGTGGGCCGGCAAGGAACGTATAGATTCAAAATTTTAGGGACGAGGTTTAATAAAACGCACTGGATTGTCAGAGGGAGTGAGCGGAGTGAACGGGCGCAGCATCTACATGGATCACATTGCGGGAACACCGGTGGCTTCCGAAGTGTTGGAGGCCATGATGCCTTTTCTCGTGGAACATTTTGGCAATCCCGCCAGCATTCATCACCTCGGCGAGGCGCCCCAGGACGCCATCTTTCGGGCGCGATCCCAGACGGCGGCCCTTATCGGGGCGGAACCCGAGGAAATCATCTTCACATCGGGCGGCACGGAAGCCAACAACCTGGCCATCAAGGGGGTGGCGTTTCAGCGCATGTCGCAGGGGCGGCATCTGGTGGTGTCGGCCATTGAACACTATTCCGTTCTTTATGCCGCCAAGGCCCTGGAACGGTTCGGCTTTGAAATCACCCTGGTTCCTGTGGACGAACACGGGGTGGTGGACCCCGACGATGTGAAAAAAGCCATGCGGCCCGACACGGTGCTCGTTTCCATCATGCATGCCAACAACGAAGTGGGCACCATTCAATCCTTGGCGGACATCGCCTCCGTGGTGCACGAAGGTGGCGCCCTGCTGCATACGGACGCCATCGCTTCGGTTGGGCGCATTCCTGTTCATGTGCAGGAGTTGGGCGTGGATTTGCTCAGCCTGGCCGCCAACCAGTTCAACGGGCCCAAGGGCGTTGGAGCTCTGTATTGCCGTAAGGGCACCAGCCTGTGGCCGCTCTTTCATGGCGGTGGGCAAGAAGACGGCCGGCGAACGGGAACGGAAAATGTGGCCGGCATCGTGGGACTAGGGGCTGCCGCGGAGCGCGTTCGCGGGCGCCTTACGCAGAAGATGGAACGATGCGCACGGCTGGAAAAGCTTTTGCGAGACCGCATCGCGCAGACCATCGAAGAGGTCCGGTTCAACGGGCATCCGCACAGGCACATTCCGGGTTGGGTCAATGTCTCCATTCGATACGTGGAAGGCGAAGCCTTGCTGTTGCACATGGACCTAAGAGGCATCTGCGTGGCGGGGGCTTCGGCGTGCATGTCCATTACGGCTAAGGCGTCCCATGTGCTGGAAGCCATGGGACTTTTGGGCGATGGGGCTTTCGGCACGCTGCTGTTTACGTTGGATGAGGACAACACCGAGGACGAAGTGCATCAGGCCGTGGAAACCCTGGGCGCCGTGGTGTCCCGACTCCGTTCCATGTCGCCTCTGTACGCCACACGCGCGGCGTCCTAAAGGAACCTGATCAAGCCATGCGTTCCTGGTCACGCGCTGTCTTGGTGAAGCTGCTTTGACGGTGAACGACAATGGCGGCCATGAAAGGCAAGGGAGAAGGCATGGTCTCCGAAGGTCTCCTGGAAGAACTCCTCACAAACATCGAACGGCCCGGGCGCTATCTCGGCGGGGAGATACACGCTCGGGGCAAGCGCTTCGAGGAGGCCGACGTGCGCTTTGCCTTGGCGTTTCCCGATGTGTACGAAGTGGGCATGAGCCACCTGGGAATTCAGCTGCTGTATCACGGCTTGAACGACATGGAAGGTGTTCTGGCGGATCGCGTCTACACGCCATGGCCCGATTTTGAACAGCGCCTTCGGCAAACCCGCACCCCGCTTTTTGCCCTAGAAAGCCGACGTTCACTTAAGGAGTTCGATTTTCTGGGCTTCAGCCTTCAGTACGAATTGAGCTACACGAACATTTTGACCATGCTCGATCTCGCCGGTATCGCGCTCGAAAGCAGTGATCGAGATGCATCAACTCCCTTTGTCATTGCCGGCGGGCCCTGCGCCTACAATCCGGAACCTTTGGCCCCCTTTTTCGACCTGATCGTTTTGGGAGAGGGCGAACAGGTGCTCGCCGAGCTGGTACAGGCTTACCGCGACTGGAAAGCGTCGCGGGGAACCCGGCGTGAATTTCTGGAAGGGGTGCGGCACATCGGCGGGGTTTATGTTCCATCCTTTTTTGCACCCTACTACGACACAGCAGGGCGGTTTGAAGGCCTGAAGCCTCTGTATGGGGATTACACGCGCGTGAAAAAGAGGGTTCTTGCGGATTTGGATGAGGAAAGCCCGTTGCCCGAGCGACCCCTCGTCCCGCTGGTGGAAATTGTGCACGACCGGCTGGGGCTGGAAATTGCTCGAGGGTGCACTCGAGGCTGCCGGTTTTGCCAGGCGGGTTTTGTGTATCGACCCGTGCGGGAGCGCCGTCCGAAAGTTCTTGCGGAAAATGCGCGTCGCGCCGTTGAGGCAACCGGTTTCGAAGAGGTGGCCCTTCTGTCCCTAAGTACGGGGGATTACTGTCAGCTGGGTGGGCTTCTTCATGCCGTGATGCAGGACATGGAAGAGCGCCGAGTGGCCCTGTCTTTTCCTTCCATGCGCGTGGGTACCTTGTCCCAGGAGCTCATGGAATGCATTCGGCGCGTGCGCAAGACGGGATTTACGGTGGCTCCCGAAGTGGGCAGTCGGCGCCTGCGCTGTATGATCAACAAGAACATCGAGGAAGACGACCTGTATCAGACGGTGCGTGATGCCTACAGCCTGGGCTGGAAAGGAATCAAGCTCTATTTCATGATGGGGCTTCCTACGGAAACTTTGGAAGACCTGGAAGAGATTGTCCGTCTGAGCTTGCGTGTCTGGCAGCTGGGAAAGCCTTATCGAGCCGCCGTGCATGTGGCGGTGTCTACCTTTGTGCCCAAACCCATGACCCCTTTTCAGTGGACAGGGCAAATTGGTCGAGGGGAAATTGGGCGTCGGCTGGAATATCTTAAAAAGCGGCTGAAGCGTCCCGGTATTCGCACGAAGTGGCACAGCCCGGATCTGAGCGTCATGGAAGCGGCGTTGGCTCGAGGCAATCGCCGCCTCGCAAAAGTTGTGGAGTTGGCATGGCGCAAAGGGGCGCGTTTTGATGCTTGGGACGAACACTTTCGGCGGCCTGCTTGGGACGAAGCCTTTGCCGAATGCGGTCTGAGCGCCGACGCTGAGGCGCAGCGCCACTATGAAGCCTCGGATCCTTTGCCGTGGGATCATCTCAGTGCCGGAGTGCTCAAGAGCTACCTCTGGGCGGAATGGGAAAAAGCCCTGGCGGGGACGCGCACGGGCGATTGCCGCTGGGAATCCTGTTCGGGCTGCGGCGCCTGTGACGGCAGCCACGTGACCCCTCGACTTCATAACACGGCTTTTGCTCCCGCCAACCCTGCGCCTTCGTTGCAACGTGGGGCCGGCGAGGGGTTGTTCACGTACACCCTGCATTTTGCCAAGAAGGGTCGAGCCCGTTTTTTTGGCCAGCTGGAAGTGAATCGCATCATGGAAAGAGCCGTGCGGCGCTCCGGGCTGCCCATGGCCTTTACGCAAGGGTATCATCCGCATGCCAAAATTTCCTTTCGCGAAGCCCTTCCCGTGGGCATGGAAAGCGAAGCGGAGGAAGCGGACATTCAGTTGGAAAAAGCCGTGGCCGAAGAGGAAATCGCCGAGCGCCTCAATAAGGTTCTGCCTGAAGGGTTTCGTGTTCTCCGTGTGCATCGCGCTCAGGAGGGAACCCGCAAGCCGTCCTCCTTTCGCGTCACCTACCGTCTTTCCGGTTTGACCGAAGAACTGGTGGAAGCTATCATGGCTCGCTCCGCCGTGGGCGGACATCGACTTGTGCGAAAGAAAACCAAGAAAGGGCACCTTGAGGCGCGCTGCGCGGACGTATTGCTTTCCGTACGGCGCCTCGACGCCACGAGTGTGGCCATGGAACTTCTGGAACGCCCCACAGCCCGCTTTCGACCTCAAAACGTGCTCGACGCCTTGTTGCGAGAAGACGGCGTCACGTGCCGGGCGTACCGCATATGCAAGGTTTCCGTGGCTCCTTTAGAGGAATAGACGATGGCTGCGGAATTAATCATCAATGCCGACTTTTACGAAACTCGGGTCGCCTTGGTGGAAAACGGCCAGGTGGCAGAGCTTTACATCGAAAGAGCCTCCGACGAAGGCATTGCCGGCAACATCTACAAGGGGCGCGTGGTGCGGGTGCTTCCCGGCATGCAGGCCGCATTTGTGGACATCGGCCTGGAAAAGGCGGCCTTTCTGTATGTTAGCGATGTGCACCATCCGCTGATGGAAGTGGACCAGATTTTTCAGGAAGTCGCCCCGCAGGAGGAAGAAAGCCAAAAAGTTGTGCTACATGAAGAAGCCGGAGATCCCGAGCCGTACATGGACGACAGGGAACTTCCGGACCTGCCCATCGAGGACCGGTTGCGGGAAGGGCAGGAAATACTGGTGCAGGTGGCCAAGGAACCTCTTGGAAACAAGGGTGCGAGAATCACGACCCACGTGACCCTGCCGGGACGCAACCTGGTGCTCATGCCCCTCATGGACCATGTGGGAGTGTCCCGTCGCATCGAAGACGAGAAGGAACGCAAGCGCCTCAGGGACCTGGTTTTGGAAATCAAGCCGGCCCACTGCGGTTTCATCGTACGCACGGCCGCCGAAGGTGAAGATGCGGAGAAGATTCAGGCGGAAATGGAATTTCTGCTGAAACTCTGGCAGAACATTCAGCGCCGTTCCGAAAACGCTCCGGTTCCCTCCCTGGTGCACCGGGATTTGGACATCACCCTGAGGGCGGTTCGGGATCTTTTCACCAAGGAGGTGGACCGCCTCGTTATCGATAATCCCCAAGAATACAAGAAGGTGCTGCAGTTTACGGAAACCTTTTTGCCGTCCCTGAAAAACGGTGTGGAACTGTACGAGGGTGCCGAACCCATTTTTGATGCCTACGGTATCGAAATGGAAGTGCAACGGGCCTTGAGCAAGAAGGTGTGGCTGAAATCCGGTGGCTACATCGTCATTGAAACCACGGAAGCCCTCACGGCCATCGATGTCAACACGGGGCGCTATGTGGGCAAACGCAACCTGGAAGAAACCATTCTCAAGACCAACCTGGAAGCCGTCAAGGAAATCGCCTGCCAGCTCAGGCTTCGCAACCTCGGGGGGATCATCATCATCGATTTCATCGACATGGAAAAGGAAGCCGACCGAGAAAAGGTGTTCAATGCCCTCAAACAAGCGGTGCGCAAGGACAAGAGCAAAACCAACATTTTGCGCATGTCGGAACTGGGCCTTATCGAGATGACGCGCAAGCGAACGCGAGAGAGCATTGGGCGAACCCTGTGCGAGCCGTGTTTTTATTGCGAGGGCCATGGGCAGCTCAAATCCACGCAGACCCTGTGCTACGAAATTTTAAGGGAGATTCAAAGGGAACAAAGAGATCTCTTTGGTCGAAACGTGCTCATTCAGGTGCATCCTCGCGTGGCGGCCAGGCTGCTGGACGAAGAGCGGGCGGCTTTGGAGAGGCTGGAGGAGGCGCTGCACGCGTGTTTCCACGTTCAGGGGGAACGCACCTTTCATGTGGAGCAATATGAAATCACGGTGGAAGAAAACTGACGGCCACGACGGGCGACAGCCTCACTCGGTGCGGACACCCTGTTTGCTTGGGCGACTCGGGCGGCGCACCGGCCGTGGAAGAGGATTTTGCCCTGCGGCAGTCTGCTTCCAGCGAATTTGGACGGGGTGGCGCGGTCTTTTGAGGGTGTGTTCGTGGTGAGGCGACTGGCTGGAATCCGCGGTGCCCTGGAACGCAACAAGACGCTGCGCTATGTGGTCTACAGCGGCGTTGTCGGTGTGGTCAGCGGACTTGGTGCCTGCCTTTTCTTTGTTCTCTTGGAATGGGGCAAGTATTTCTTTCTGGAATACCTGGCGGGTTATCCCCTGAGCAAACCCGGGGGAGAGCAACTGGTTGCCCTGGAGCGCTCCCCGGTCTTTCGCCGATGGATGCTTCTTGTGCTGCCCGCTTTTGGAGGTCTTCTGACGGGATTTTTGGTCCATCGGTACGCGCCGGAAGCCGAAGGGCACGGAACAGACGCCCTCATCGACGCCTTTCACAACAAAAACGGCATCATTCGAACACGCGTGCCTTACATCAAGGGGCTGGCCTCCATCATTACCCTGTCCACCGGAGGCAGTGCCGGGCGCGAAGGGCCCATTGCGCAAATCGGCGCCGGTTTCGGTTCATGGGTGGCGCGCCTGTTGCGCATGAATGTTCGGGAGCGGCGCCTGATGCTTTTGGCCGGGTGCGCCGCGGGGCTTGGTGCCATTTTTCGAGCTCCGTTGGGGGGTGCCCTAACGGCCATTGAAGTGCTTTACCGGGAAGATTTTGAAACGGAAGGCATTATTTTGTGCATCATGTCTTCCGTCATTGCCAATGCCATTTTCATCAGCATCTTTGGACAGCGCCCCATCTTTGACATTCCGCCCATTCACTTCGCCAACCCCGTGGAACTGCTCTTCTACGCTGGGCTGGGGCTCGTGTGTGTGCCCTTTGGATTCACTTATGTCAAGGTGTTCTACGGTATGCGGGATTATTTCTTTCGAAGGCTTCCTTTGAAAAAAGCTCTTGTGCCCACGGTGGGGGGGCTCATGGTGGGACTGATCGCCTATTGGCGCCCGGAGGTGATGAGCGGTGGGTACGGCACCATTCAAAAGGCCCTCATGGGCACCCTGCCCGTATCCTTGATGCTCAGCCTTGCCGTGCTGAAAATCTTTGCCACCGCCTTCACCATTTCTTCCGGCGGTAGCGGAGGGGTTTTTGGACCTTCTCTTTTTATCGGGGCCATGCTGGGCGGAGCGGTAGGACAGATCTCCTGCGGGCTCTTTCCCCAGTGGGTCGGTAATTCCGGCGCTTTTGCCCTGGTCGGCATGGGCGCCTTTTTCGGTGGAGTGGCCAAGGCACCCATCGGCGCCCTGCTCATGGTCTGCGAGATGACCGGAGGCTATGGCTTGGTGGTTCCCTTGATGTTTGCCTCTGTGATCGCCGTATTGTGTTCCCAAGGCTGGTCCTTGTATGAGAAACAAGTGCTGAACAAGTTTCATTCGCCCGCCCATCGAACCGACATGGTCTTGAACGTTTTGGAGAATGTGAAGGTGCGCGACGTCTACGACCCGACCCTGCCGGTGACCAGCCTTCCGCAGGATATGACCTTACGGGAACTCAAACGCTTTATGGTCCATACGCGGGAATCCTTTTTCCCCGTGGTGGACGACCGGTTTCATCTCAAGGGCATCCTGTCGCTTCAGGACGTGCGCTCGGTGCTTTTTGAAGATTCCGTGGCCGAACTACTGGTGGTGGGCGAATTGGCGTCGCCTCCGGTGAGCGTGCGGCCCGATATAAGCCTTTACGAAGCGCTCATGAAGTTTCTCAGCTCGGGCTACGGCCAAATACCCGTGGAAGAAAGAGATCTGGGGGTTGTGGGCATGCTTCGCCTGGAAGAACTCATGCATGCTTATCATCAGGAAATTCAGAGACTGCGCGAAGATTAGCCGCGTGGACATGGAGGAGGCCGGCATGGTACCGAACACCATATCGGAAAGGCTCTTTCATCGGGCTCAAGCCGTCATTCCTGGAGGGGTCAACAGTCCGGTGCGCTCCTGCCGTTCCGTGGGGACGACCCCCTTTTTTGTGAAAAGGGCTTTGGGGTGCCGTTTGGAAGACGAAGATGGCCGTATTTACCTGGATTATGTGGGGTCCTGGGGGCCTTTGATCCTCGGCCATGCCCATCCTCGAGTGGTTGAGGCCGTGCGTTTCGCCGCCACACAGGGCACGTCCTATGGGATTCCGTGCCGGATGGAAGTGGAACTGGCGGAAAAGGTGGTTTCCATGGTGCCGTCCATGGAGATGGTGCGCATGGTCAATTCTGGCACCGAAGCCACCATGAGCGCCATTCGGCTGGCTCGAGGCTACACCGGTCGGCCAAAGGTCATCAAATTTGACGGCTGCTACCACGGCCACAGCGATGGCTTGCTGGTGAAAGGGGGATCGGGCCTGGCCACCCTGGGTATTCCCGGCAGTCCCGGAGTGCCGCCGGAGGTGGTGGCTCACACTCTGTCACTGCCCTACAATGACTTGGATGCTGTAGAAACGGCCTTGAAGGCCTACGGAGAAACGGTGGCGTGCATCATCGTGGAACCTGTGGCGGGGAACATGGGCACCGTGATCCCCAAGCCTGAGTTCCTGCCGGGACTGCGGCGCCTATGCGATACCTATGGCAGCCTGCTCATCTTTGATGAAGTCATTACTGGCTTTCGGCTAGCACCCGGTGGCGCTCAAGAACGCTTCGCGGTGCGACCTGACCTCACCTGCCTTGGAAAAATCATCGGAGGCGGACTGCCCGTAGGGGCTTACGGAGGTCGCCGGGATATTATGGAAAAGGTGGCGCCCTTAGGCGATGTCTACCAGGCCGGCACCCTTTCGGGGAACCCCCTGGCCATGGCGGCCGGTTTCGCTATGCTACAGGAACTTAGTGAACCGGGAATCTACGAGTCGTTGGAAAAAAAAGGCGAAGCCCTGGAAGCCGGGCTTCGAGAAGCCGCCCGCCTTGCCGATGTACCGCTCACTATCAACCGTATTGGATCCATGGGCACCGCCTTTTTTACCGACAAGGAAGTCTCGGACTTCGCCTCGGCGTTGCAGGCCAACACTGCCGCTTACGGCGTCTTTTACAGGGAAATGCTCGCTCGAGGTGTCTACCTGGCTCCATCTCAGTTCGAAAGCTTTTTTGTGAGCACGGCCCATGACCGAGAAGATCTGGATCGAACGGCCCAAGCGGCTTTGGAATCGCTTCGCGTGGTGAAAACCGTGGCAGGATCATGTTAGGCAGCGCACGAAAGCCAAGAGCCAAGGGAGAAGACAAAAAAGACGGTGTGAAAAATGGCGTTGACTTGGAGTGGGCCCTATGCTAGGTAGTGTGTGATATTTTACACGAAGTGGCCGATGAAAGAAGAGACGAAAAAATACCTCAAGCAGGTAGGATTGGCGAGCACCATAGGGTTTTCGGTGGCTTTCGCCATTTTTATCGGCGTGGCAATCGGCTACTGGTTGGATTCCAGCTTTGGAACCTTCCCATGGGTCACGCTGGTTTTCTTGGTCATGGGAATCATCGCGGGCTTTCGCAATTACATGCGGTTCATGCGAAGGCAGCAGCGTCAAGATCAGCGCACACCGTAAGGGCTTCGTGGGCATACTGCTGAGCGATGCAAAGCTTATTCGGCGCATTCAGCTAGTGAATGTGATTCTTCTCTTAAGTGCCGTGGTGGCCGCGGCGCTGTTCTTTTCCCTTCGAGAAGCCCTGGGCGTGATGGTGGGAGGCGCGACGGTGACGGTCAGTTTTCAGGTGATGAAGTGGCAGATGGGCCGCGCTTTTGGTCACCCACAGCGACCGCCGTCCAAGGGAGTGCTTTTCACCAAGTACTACCTGAGATTTCTCGGCACCATATTCGTGGTTTTTACGGTGCTCTATTACGGATGGGCGGATCCGCCGGCTTTTCTGGCGGGGTTGTCGGTGGTGATGGTCAGCATCGTACTGGTGGCCATAGTGGAAGCCGTAAAAATGGTCATGAGGGGAGAGGGGTAAAATATGGAACATCCGGTCTTGTTTCTCAGCATTCTGTTGGAGAAGCTGGGACTTCCCATCGTCCACAGCGCCGATGAGGCTCACACTTTTTTACAAAAATTGCTTCTGCCCCATGTGGTCTACACCTGGGTGGTGGCCGCCGTTTTGCTCATTTTGGCCAAGCTGGCCGTGAGCCGATTGGAGCTGGTGCCGTCGGGAGGGCAGAATTTTTTTGAAATGGTCCTCACGGGCATCGAAGACTTCATGGTGGGCATCACAGGGGAAGAGGGGCGTTTTGCCTTTCCGCTCATCGCCACGCTGGGCTTCTTCATTCTTTTAAGCAATTACATGGGTATGGTCCCCGGCTTCTTTTCGCCCACCGCCAACATTAACACCACGGCCGCCTGCGCGCTTATCGTTGTGACGTACACGCACGTGATTGGCGTGAAGTTTCACGGGGTCAAGTACATCAAGCATTTCATGGGCTCCGTCTGGTGGTTGACCCCTCTCATCTTCCCTATCGAACTCATTGGCCACACGGCGCGGGTGCTCAGCCTGTCCATCCGTCTCTTCGGAAACATCTTTGGTGAGGAATTGGTGCTGGCCATTCTGTTCTTACTGGCCGGGCTGTATCTGGCACCCCTGCCCATCATGTTCTTGGGGCTCTTTACCGGCTTTGTGCAGGCATTCATCTTTTGCCTGCTGTCGTGCATGTACTTTGCGGGCGCCATTGAAGAGGCGCACTAGCAGCAGCGTGTTTGAGAAAGTTTTTTTGGAGGAAGGCTCAGGCCGCGAATCTGTCATTGCCTCTTGTGGTGCTCGGCCGCACGGACGTGCACAGGCGACAGAGTCTAACTCGCAAGGCATCTCAAGGCGGTTTCGGTTGGAGGAAAGGCCGCAATTAATTTAATTCCCAATCCAAGGAGGTTGTATCTATGTCTAGGAAAGTAGGGTTCTTCACGACGCTGTTGGTTCTCGGGTTGACCACGTTAGCCATGGCTGCGGAGGCGGGATCTGCCGAAAAGGTGGAGGGCCTTCGGTTCTTCATGTATTCGGCCATAGCCGCTGGTTTCGGAATCGCTATCGCTGCTTTTGGCACGGGCTTAGCCCAGGGCATCGCCATTAAGAGCTCCGTGGAAGGCGTGGCTCGAAACCCGGAAGCCTCCGGGAAGATCACCGTGACCATGATGATCGGTTTGGCCATGATCGAGTCGCTGTGTATTTACGCTCTGGTCATCGCCCTGATCCTCATCTACGCCAACCCGGTCTCCAAGCTCATTCAAGGCTTCGTGGGTATGGCCTAATAAACGGCGAGGTGTCAGGCATTTCGAGAAGGCCGAACCCAAGGGGAATCGAAGAGGGGCATGCCCCTCTTCGATTCCAGGCCCTAAACGGGCGGGGAGGCCTTCTTTTGACGCAACCCATGTGAAGCGTGGCACAACACCGTGGCGAGGGGTGCAGGCATGCACAAGGGCGTGGCGTGCATGGATCCGTAGCATCAACGGCTACATGAGGGGCGAAGGATGAAATTTGCCAAAATCCCCATGGCGACCATCAACCGATTGTCCATTTACGTACGGACTCTACAGGAACTCCTGGAAGGGGATGTGGACGTCATTTCCTCGGAACGCCTGGCCAAGCAGTGCGGCGTCAATCCCGCCCAAATTCGCAAGGACCTGGCCTACTTTGGAGAATTCGGGGTTCGCGGCGTTGGGTATCATGTGGCGGATTTGGTCAATCAGATCAAGGAAATATTGGGACTCAACCGTACGTGGAACCTGGCCATGGTGGGCCTGGGCAACATTGGCTCGTCCATGGTGCGGCATGGAAACTTCGTCAAGCACGGCTACATCTTTACGGCGGCCTTTGACGTGGATCCCCAGAAAGTGGGCAAGAAGCTTCCCAACGGCCTCATCGTCAACCACGTGGACGAATTGGAAGACGTGGTGCGGGAGCGGGATGTGCACATTGGGGTCATTGCCACGCCGGCCAGTGCGGCGCAAAGTGTGGCCAACCAACTCATTCTTGCCGGCATCAACGGTATTCTCAATTTCGCTCCGGTGCAGATTCAGGTGCCAGATTGTTGTCACGTGGAAAACGTGGATTTCACCATCAAACTGGACTGCATCGCCTACCACCTGTCTTCGGGCGTTTGAGAAAAACACCCGAGGCTTCTCTCTTCTCCTGCCGTCATTGTGACCTTGGACTGCTAAGTAAACGCCCAGCGCGTGCTGGCTCGAAGGGCGCGAACCGTGGGGGTGTCGAAGCGTTGGACCACCTCGTTGAGAGGCCCTTCGGCCACGATACGGCCGCCATCGGGTCCGGCTCCGGGACCCATGTCTACCACATAATCGGCGGATCGCACCAATTGCAGGTCATGTTCGATGACGATGACGGTATGGCCTTTGGCCACGAGCCGATGTAAAATGGATGTCAGGCGTGCCACATCCTGGGGGTGAAGCCCTGTTGTAGGTTCGTCCAGAATGTAGAGAGTGGGTTTTGGAGCCGAACGAGCCAATTCCTTGGCCAGTTTCAGGCGTTGGCATTCGCCCCCGGATAGCGTGGGACTCGGCTGGCCCAATTGAAGATAGCCTAGCCCAACGTCTTCCATGACCTGAAGCTTTCGATGAATGGCCGGCACGTGTCGAAAAACGTCTGCCGCTTCAGTAACGCTTAAACGGAGCACATCGGCAATGGACAGACCCTTGAAGCGTACGGAAAGGGTTTCGGGTTCATAGCGGGATCCATCGCAATGGGGGCACGTGACGTAAAAGTCGGGAAGAAGAAGCATTTCCACGCGGAGGCGACCGTCACCACGACAGTGTTCACATCGTCCGCCGGGGCTGTTAAAGGAAAACCGATCTGGGTTATAGCCGCGCGCCCTGGCTTCCGGTAATGCGGCGAAGAGCGAGCGCAAGGGGTCAAAGACGCCGCAGTAGGTGGCCGGCACAGACTTAGGCAGGCGCCCTATGGAGGTTTGATCCATGAGGAGAACGCGATGGAGCCCCTCCCCTCCGACGATGGATTCGTAGGGCAGGGAGGGCACGGAGGCCTGGCCCAGCGCATGGCACAGGGCGGGGTAGAGTGTCCGAACCACTAGGGAACTCTTGCCCGATCCCGAAACGCCCGTGACGCAGGTCAAGGCTCGCAGAGGAAAGCGCGCCGTCACGTTCTGAAGATTATGGCCCTTAGCGCCCAGGATTTTGAGAAATTGTGTCCAGCGCTTCGGTGATTGCCCACGCCCAATGGGTGCCGCGGCGGGCTCGTGCAGAAATTGGGCAGTGGGCGATACCGCGCACTGGGCCAGCTGTTGCGGTGTGCCGGCAAAGACGAGCCGGCCGCCTTTTGGGCCGGCGCCGGGGCCGAGTTCCACCACGTAGTCCGCCTCCTGCAAGACGGCCACATCGTGTTCCACTACAAGCACGGTGTTTCCCTGCCGTCGAAGGTCCCGAAGGACTTCCATGAGGCGCTGCATATCCTGGGAATGCAGTCCCACACTGGGTTCATCAAAGATGTAAACGGCCCCTGAAAAAGGTGCCGCCAGTTGCTGAGCCAGCCGCAACCTTTGGGTTTCGCCAGAAGAAAGGGAAGCGATGGGGCGATCGAGGCTGAGATAGTCAAGGCCAAGGCTTAGCAGGGCATGCAACCGCGGAAGGATTTCCTGACGAATGCGTGTCAAGATTTCTTCCTCGTGAAGAAGGGGCATGAGAGTGTTCAGCCAATGAGTCAGTTCCGTCACCGTCATGGCATTCACGGTGGCGATGGAACAGTTGGCAACATGGACAGAGAGAGCGCGGCTGTTAAGGCGCGTGCCGCCACATGCCGTACAGGGGGGGCCTTGAACCCAAAACGGCTCGTCTTCTTTTCCTACCTTTTTTTTCGACCTAGGTCCGGGCTCCCGTCCCGACCCTTCGCACCGTGGGCACATGCCTTTGGGGTGAAAAAAGGAAAACAAGGCCATGGACGGCGGTTCGGCCCGATACCCGCAGTGGAAACAGATGGGGAGTTGGGAAAATGTGACGCTTTCCCCCGAGTCCCACACGGCCCGCACTGTGCCTTGGCCGTAGCGCGCGGCCAGTTCCAAAGAACCGGCGAGGCGGCCTGAGGCCTGGGGCTTCACGCTTACTCGATCCACCACCAGTTCCAGAGCATACTGAGGGCGTCGAGGCAGTATGGGCAAGGGATCCAGGGAATGGACCTGGTTTTCCCAGCGAACGCGCATAAAGCCGTCTCTTTTGAGCGACGTCAGGAGTTGGCCCAGCTTGTTTTCCGGAACGGGTTGCAGCGGGGCCAAAATCATAACGCGGGACCCTTCGGGACTTCGCAGAAGCGCCTCGGTCATTTGCCGAAGGGTCAAAGATTGAATGGGCTGTCGGCACGAAGGGCATGTGGGAATGCCCAACCGAGTAAAGAGTAGCCTCAGGAAGTCGTAGATATCGGTGAAGGTGCCCACGGTGGAGCGGGTCTGAGAAGGAAACCGGCCCTGTTCCACGGCAATGGTCGGGCTTAGCCCTTCCATGGAATCTACCTGCGGTTTTTCTCGCCGAAAGGTGGGCAAGAGAGCCATGCTAGAAGACGGCAAGAAGGTGTTAAGGTAGCGTCGCTGCGTTTCGGCGTGGAGCACATCGAAGACCAACGTGGATTTTCCCGACCCGCTCACACCCGTGATTGCCACAAAGGCGTTTTTTGGAATGTCCACATCAAGATTCTGTAAATTGTGATGTCGGGCTCCTCGAATGCGAATCCACGTCTGAGAAGTGTCCGCAAAGGTTTCGTTCATGCCAGGATGCGCTCCGCGTTTCGATGACGAACCATGGTCACGGCGGTTTGCATGGCGAAGAGAAGACTTCCGCAATGGGCTAGACCTTTTCCGGCAATGTCGTAGCCCGTGCCGTGATCCACGGAGGTTCGAACAATGGGAAGCCCCAAGGTGACGTTGGCCGCTTCGTAGAAGTGCACTAGTTTCAGGGGAATGAGCCCCTGGTCGTGGTATAGGGCCAGAACTGCATCGAAATGGCCCTCAAAGGCGCGAAAAAAAACCGTATCCGGCGGATGAGGGCCCGAGACGTCACACCAGGGATGCGTGTCTCGAAAACGGTTCACGGCCGGAGCGATGACGTCCAATTCTTCCCGGCCGAATCTTCCGGCTTCTCCAGCGTGTGGGTTGAGGCCCGAGACGGCCACTTTGGGCCGAGCGAGACCGAAATCGCGGCGCAAAGACGTTGCCAAAGTCTCCAAAGTGTCCAGTAGGCTTTCGTAGGTGATCCGCTCGGGCACGTCACGCAGAGCGCAGTGAATGGTCGCCAGGGCAACGCGCAGCTTGGGTCCGGCAAGCATCATGACCACGTGGGAAGCTCCCGTGAGGTCCTGAAGAAATTCCGTGTGTCCCGGGAACGGAAAGCCATGGCGATGCAGCGCGTCCTTGTGAATGGGCCCGGTGACTACGGCATCGGCGAGTTTGTTCACGGTCATGCCAACGGCTGTGCGAATAAATTGAACGGTTTCCCGGCACGCGGCCGCCGAAGGGCGGCCGTAGGCGATGTCCTCAAGGGACAAAGGGGTGCGGCACAGGACGCAGACCCCTTCAGGTGATTGTGTGGGAAGTTCATGGAGCTCGTGGACGATCTTTAAGGGAAGCGCAATCCCCAAAAGATCCATGGCTCTGCGCAGCGCCGTCACATCCCCGATGATCACAGGCCGACATGCCGTTTGAACCCATGGGTGCTGCAGGGCCTTGACAATCACTTCCGGACCTACCCCAGCGGGATCACCCATGGTCACGGCCAGCCTCACCCGTTGAAATGTCGCTTTGGACTCCATGAGCCGGCCTCAGATCTCAAGCATGCGTTCCACAGCCTGCAGCGCCTTCAGACGAATTTCTTCCGCCACGCGGACCTGGGGCGTGAGGGTTTTGAGGCTGCGAAGCACGTCTTTCAAAGAGGTTTTTTTCATATCCGGGCAGACCATGCGGGCCGAGACGGGGTAAAAGCTTTTGTGAGGATTATCCCGGCGCATGGGATGCAAAATCCCGGTTTCGGTGCCGATGAGAAAGGCGTTGTGAGCGTCGTTGCGCACGTAGCGCAGCATGCCCGAGGTGCTGGTGACCACATCCGCCAGATCCAGCACTTCCGGCCGGCACTCCGGATGGGCCAGAAAGAGCGCGTCGGGATGCGCGGCTTTGGCCTTCAGAACCATGGAGGCCGAAAGCCCATGATGCACCGGGCAGTAGCCCTTCCAGTAATGCAGAGTCTTTTGGGTATGGCGAGCGGCATACTTGGCCAGATTTTGATCCGGAATCAGGTACAAAGTGTCAGCGTCGGAAAAGGACGCCACGACGCGGTTCACATTGGCCGAAGTGCAGCACACCGTGCTTTCCGCTTTAACCTCCGCCGAGGAATTCACGTAGGTGACTATGGGAACGCTCGGAAATTCCTGCCGAAGGCGCCGTACATCCTGAGCCGTGATCATGTCCGCCATGGGGCATCCGGCTGCGGGATTTGGCAGAAGCACAATCTTATCGGGGTTGAGAATGGCCGCCGTTTCGGCCATGAAGTGCACACCGCAAAACACGATGACGTCAGCGTCGGTTTCCTGAGCCTTGCGGCTCAGTTCCAGGGAATCCCCCGTGAGGTCCGCAAGGTCCTGAATGGGGCCAGGTTGATAGTTGTGCGCCAAGATGATCGCGTTTCTTTCTTTTCTCAGAGCTTGAATTTCTTGGATCAAAGAGTTTTCCGGATCCATGCTTGTCTCCGTTTCTTTAGTCGCGCAGGCGGCGCTTGAGGGCGCCGATTTCTTCGGGATTCAATTTTCGTCCGGAAGGATCGAGAACGAGGACGTCGTCGTTCGGATTGAAGGCAAAGAGTTCTTTAGGCAGGTTGTGCACAATCTTGTGGTTGTGAAAGTGAATGCGGTTGATGTTGCCCAGGGCATCGAGGGCTTCGATTTCTGTGATAGTATATTGGGTGGTGTCCACCCAAACGCGCAAAGCGCGCACGTTGGGATCTTCACGTTTGGGCGTGAGACGCAGGACGGCGGTTTCTTCTGTACCGGCGGCTGCATCCATGGTGGCTTGAAAATTTTCTTTCAGCTGCACCACGCCCTCAAAGAACGTGCGCATAATGGGAGACTGCAGCAATTCCTTCATTTCAAAGAGCGAAATCTGGCGGTCTTCAGGAACATATAGCCAGGCCGTGTCTTTAAAGGCGACGAAAACCTGCCTTTCCGGACTGTTGTATTCCCAGCGCATGCGCTGAGGCTTTTGGTAGTAGAATACGCCTCGCGCTTCCGTGGTGGCTCCGGATGTGGCCACCGAGGTGGTCCATTGGGAAAAATCGGCAGTGTAGGCGGCAATGGCCCGGTACGTGTTTTCCATCTTGGTGAGAATCTCGGGCACTCCCGCCTCCGTGGCTTGACCGGAGGCGAAGACCTCATGCGATATTCCTTGGCCCAGGACGAAGACAACCATCCAAAGTAGTCCCAAGACCATACCGGGCGATCTGACTCTCACGGCGCCACCTCTCTTTTTCATGTGTCCAGCGAGTCCTTGGAAACAAGAACCTCTCGGGGCCTGCTTCCATCGGATGGGCTCACGATGCCCTGCTGTTCCATGATTTCAATCATGCGGGCAGCTCGGTTGTATCCAATGCGCAGGCGCCTTTGAATCATGGAAATGGAGGCCTGCCGGGTTTCCACCACAAGGCGAACCGCTTCTTCGTATTTTTCGTCCAAGGTTTCCTCGGTCGTTTCCGTAACGTTTTCCTTGTCCGCAAAAGAAACCCTTCCGGCGATGGGATCCGTTTCCGGCTGCCTTTCTCGCCAAAAGTCGGTGATCCTCTGGACTTCGTCATCCGAGACGAATGCCCCTTGAATGCGCTGTAATTTTCCCGTGCCAGGTGGCAGAAAGAGCATATCACCGGCACCCAGAAGGGTTTCCGCACCGTTGGTGTCCAGAACGGTTCTGGAATCCACTTTGGAGGACACCTGAAAGGAGATGCGCGTTGGAATGTTGGCTTTGATGATGCCGGTGAGCACATCCACAGAAGGTCTTTGCGTGGCCAAGATCAAGTGAATGCCGGCGGCCCGGGCCATCTGGGCCAGTCGCGTGATGGACTCTTCGACTTCACGTGAGGCGACCATCATGAGGTCGGCCAGCTCGTCGATAATGAGCACGATGTAGGGAAGCGGGTGATGTTCCAGAACGGTGCCGTTGGCCGTTTCTCTCGGGGGCGTGGAGGCGCTCTTGAGCGCGCGGTCCTTTGCCAGCACACGATTATAGGATTCGATGTTGCGGACATTCTTGTCGGCCAGGAGCTTGTAGCGCATTTCCATTTCGTGAACGGCCCATCGCAGGGCTCGAGTGGCCATCTTGGGTTCCGTGACCACGGGATGCAGCAGATGCGGAATGCCTTCGTAAGTGCTCAGTTCAATGCGTTTGGGATCGATCAACAGGAACCGAAGGGCATCCGGCGTGTTACGGTAGAGCAAGCTGAGCAGGATGGCGTTGATGCACACGGACTTGCCAGTCCCCGTCGCTCCTGCGATCAACAGGTGAGGCATTCGAGTCAGCTGCGTGATGACGGGGTTTCCGGTGATGTCCTTACCCAGGGCAATGGTCAAGGGGGACGTGGAGGCGGCAAAGGCCTTGGATTCGATAATGGAGCGCAAGGAGACCATGGCTCGCTTTTCATTGGGGATTTCAATGCCAATGGCAGCTTTGCCGGGAATGGGAGCGACGACGCGCACGCTGCTTGCCTTGAGAGCCATGGACAAGTCGTCGGCCAGGCCGACGATGCGACTGATTTTGATCCCCGGAGCCGGGCTATATTCATACATGGTGATAACGGGTCCCGGATTGATGCCCACGACCTTCCCCTGCACGCCGAAATCCTTCAATTTTTCTTCCAACGTGAGGGCCTTGTGCTGAAGAATCTGAGGATCCGGGGAGGCCTCTTCCTCGGCGTAAAAATCCAAGAGATCCACAGGAGGCAAGGCCGCGGCTTTTGCGGAGCGCGGCGCGGGAAGAGACGCCTTGTTCGGGGCGGATATCGTAGCCCCTTGATCGGCAGGGCGAAGTGGTGTCACGGCTTCCGCTGTGTCTTTGCTCTTGCGATCCGCGCCGAAGGTGCTCTTAGGCCGGCGTGCGCTGCGCTCTCTCACGAGCTTTGGTGAAGGGGCTTGAAGTTCTCGAACAGGCCGGGCGGCGGAGCGCGTCGACCACGTTTTTTTGAAAGCCGAGATAAACCGGCGTGGAATGGACAAAAGCATTTTCCCGAAGGATCCTAAAGTAAAAGGCGTAGCCAGGATCAGTCCTATGAGCAGGAGCCCTCCCAGAAGCACGTGGGCTCCAAGGGTGTTCAAGCGGGAGGCCAAAAAGGAAGCGGACAGGCTGCCCAATTGCCCTCCAGCCAGAACTTCCTGGCCGAAAATGGACACCGTGGGGCCGGAAAAAGCGGCCAACGTGATGGTCGCCCATAACATCAGGACCAAACCCACCACGTGCATGCGCCCGTAGGGAAAAACCGAAAGCCCGCGGAGCAAGCGCCAACTCCACCATACCCCGATCAAAGGGACCGCATAGGCCCCGATACCGATCAGAAAAAACAGAAGCCAAGAGATGTGGGCACCCAGAACACCCACGTGATTCAGCGTGGCGCGCCCCGAGGAAGAGGACGCAAAAAAGGTGGGGTCGGTGTGGTGATAGGAAACAAGGCTTGCGGCGATGAGAATGCTCACCGTGAGCACGGCCAGTGCCCATGCTTCGTGCTTCTTGCGCTCCACGCAACGCCCCCTTTAAACCTCCGCCACCATGGGGTGGATGAACGGTCGCCGATCAAGAACCTTTTGAAAGAACTTTTTCAATTCTCGGCGTATCTCCAGTTGAAAATCACCGCAGTCCATCATTTCTCCCTCGGCCTGATACCGTTCGAGTACGTCCAAAATGAGGCAACGGGCACTGTCGAGAATATCCGGCTTGGTTTCTTCCAAAATAAAGCCTCGAGTCACCAATTCCGGGCCGCTGAGAATCTCGCGCGTCTCTTTGCTGACCACCAGGGAGACCAAAACCATGCCGTCTTCTGAAAGATGCCTTCGATCGCGAAGGACCAGGTCGCACACGTCGCCGACGCCTTTGCCATCCACAAAAACCCGCCCCGTCTCGATGCGCCTTTGGACCGAAGCCACACCATTCTGTAAAGAAATGACGTCCCCATTCTCCACCACCAAGCAACGATGCTCTGAAAGCCCGAGACTTTGAGCCAACTGCTTGTGCTGCACCAGATGTCGGTATTCTCCGTGAATGGGGATGAAATAGGCGGGGCGCACCAGATTGATCATGGTCTTGAGTTCTTCACGGTACGCATGCCCCGAGACGTGAATCTCCTTGACCTGGTCGTGAATGACGTGCGCTCCACGACGGTACAGATGGTTGATGATGTTATGAATGGCCCGCTCGTTGCCGGGAATGAACTTTGAAGAAAAGACCACAGTGTCCCCGGGCTTGATGGACAACTTCTTGTGAACGTTGAAAGCCATGCGCGTTAGGGCGCTCATGGGTTCCCCCTGACTTCCGGTGGTGAGCATGAGCACCCTATTGTCGGGCAGTTGCTGGAGTTCCACCAGATTCGTTTCGATATCCGGGTCAAAATGCAGGTATCCCAGCTGCGATGCAATGCGCACATTGGCCACCATGGACTTGCCGCTGAAAAAAACCTTACGGCCGAATTCCGCGGCAAGATCCAACACCTGCTGGATGCGATGAATGTTGCTGGCAAAGACGGCAACGAGAATGCGGCCCGAACATTCTCGAAAAATCTCCCGAAAGGTGTGCCCGATGTCCCTTTCGGACAACGTATAACCTTCCTTTTCCACGTTGGTGGAATCGGAGAGCAAAGCCAGAACCCCTTGTTCTCCGTAGGCGGCGAATCGCGCTGCATCGAACATCTTGCCGTCCAAAGGCGTATGGTCGATCTTGAAGTCTCCGGAATGAACAACAATTCCCTCGGGACTTTCCACGGCTAGACCCACGCCGTCGGGAATGCTGTGACAAACTTGAATGAACTCGATGTGCAAGGGCTCCACACACAACCGGTCGCGCGCCTCAACGCAGTGCAACACCGTGCGCTCAAGGAGCTTGTGTTCGCGGAGTTTTTCTTCAACCAGCGCCAGAGTTAGCCTGGTGCCGTAGATGGGTACTGGAAATTCGCGAATGAAGAAAGGTATAGCTCCGATGTGATCTTCATGGCCGTGTGTGACCACCAGAGCGCGGACCTTTTCCTTGTTTCTTCGAAGGTACGAAAAGTCGGGAATGACAATGTCAATACCCAGCATTTCCTCTTCAGGAAACATCAAGCCCGCATCGACCACGACGATGGCCTCGCCGTATTCGATCACCAGCATGTTAAGGCCGATTTCGCCGCAACCTCCAAGAGGGATCAGGCGAAGAGGTGTTTTCTCTGAGGAGTTCATGTTCATAGAGCTGCGGAGCGAGCCTGCGCGGCGGAGGCCTCTGCGTTCAGGCTCCCTCCTTCCCTTTGCGTAAGGTGACGCCGTATGGCTTCGCGAACCATGTCAATGAGCCCATCCCGGTCTTCCACGGTCATGGCGGCCGTCTCGATGGGTTCGCCGATGGTCATGCGGAGGCGCCCGGGCCGCACCAAGCGGGCTCCCTTGGGAAGAATCCTATAGGAACCGCTCAAGGCGATAGGCACAATGGGTTGGCCTGACTGAATGGCCAAAATAATGCCCCCTTTCTTAAAGGGCTGCAGCACGCCGTCACGGCTTCGTGTGCCTTCTGGAAAGATGACAATGGCGGTGCCTTCCCGAACGCGCCGAGATGCTTCCTCTAAACTCTGAAAAGCCTTTTTACGGTCGGATCGGTCGATGGGCACGTAGCCGATGAGGCGCATGGCGTATCCCAAAATGGGAATGCGAAACAGCTCCTCTTTGGCCAGCCATCGAAACTGGACGGGAAGCTTGCCCAAAATGGCAAAAATGTCGAACCAGCTCTGGTGGTTGGCCGCATAGACCACGGGCCTTTTGGGATCCAGCCGTTCGAGACCATGGACGTCCACGGAAACACCTGCCGCCCACAGATTGAGGTTTGCCCAAAGGCGGCCGAGAAGGTGGGCCCAGTCACTGCGACGCGTGACCAAAACAATGGCAATGGCCGTCAGGCCCAGAAGGATCGTAGAGACCAGCAGCATGGCATAAAACGTGGCAGTTCTCACCCACCTCATGAAGATCCCTCGATTTAACTATGGAGAAAAACGCATGAAAACCCATGAGCGGAGGGCAGTCTAAAGGCTTTCCCTGGCAGAGTCAACTTCCTTCATAGGGCGCAGATGCGGGACTTGTTGAGCAAAAATGCCATGTGGTATATACAGTCAACTAAAAACCTTTGGCTCTGACGAGAACCATTGCCTCGTCGCGCGGCGACGATAGGGCCCCAGCGGCCTGGGAAAGCGAGGGACGCTATGGCACGGACATTGAACAAGGTCATCCTGATCGGCCGATTGGGTGCCGATCCCGACGTGCGGTATACTCAAAGTGGCCTGCCTGTGGTGCGTTTCAACCTGGCCACCAATGAGAGGGTTCCGGCGGGGGAAGGGAACTGGGAAGACCGCACCGAGTGGCATCGCATTGTGGTCTTTGGCAAGGCAGCCGAAAACTGTGCCAACTATCTTTCCAAAGGCCGGCTGGTTTACGTAGAAGGGCGCCTGCGCACCAATCAATGGGAGGATGCTCAGGGCATTCGAAGATACACCACGGAAATTGTTGCCTCGGATGTGGGGTTTCTCGATAGCGGCCGCGATGCGCCGGTTGGGGCCGAAACCGGCCAGGCTCCTTTGCAGCGAGGTTCTAGGGAACAGCCCAGACCCGAAGAACCATTTCCCGATTCGCTTCCGGAAATGTCCGAACCGCACGACAACGACAACATTCCTTTTTAGCAGGCTTTACGCCGAAGCGCGCTGCGCTTTTCCTGGGATCGCGGCCCTTTGGCCCGCACAAAAAAGCGAGCGCGACGCCACGGTACTCGGTCTTTGGAAAAGGCGGCCCTGCAGCCGTCCGCATAGTTTCAGAACCGCAAGACCGAAGCTTCTTTGACGGAAAAGGCCTCGTGAATCCGAAGAGGCGCTTTTGGCCAGGCCGAGTTCTCGATGGCGCCGCGCCGTTTTGGTCCCCGGCTTCGCAAAACGAAGCTCGTCCATCAGTAGAGGGGAGTTGTTTCAAGTGCGCGGGAGGTATCCCCTCCGCGAAAGCGGTGTCCCGACGAGTAACATGCCCCTGAAGGGACTGAAGCGCTGCGCGCGATGGGCAGGTGTGGGGGTGCGGGAACCCGAGAACTGGGTGGAGACGCGGTAACCGACGCGCTCAAAGAGATTTTCGGGTCGCCAAATGGAGATCAGCTGGCCGGTTTTTCTGTCCCGCTGGCAGAGGCCTCTATTTTTTCCGTTTTCTTTTCGGCCAGTTCCGGTTCTTCCTGGGTTGCTTTCTTGAAGTTGCGAATGCCCTTGCCCAATCCGGCACCGATTTCAGGCAGCTTTCCGGCTCCAAAGATAATGAGCACAATCAACAAAATAACCAACAATTCGGGCATACCGATGCCACCAATCATGGAAAGACTCCTTCCTCGAGGTTACGTACCCAACAGCTGTTCAACCTCTTGGACCAGTTGAAGGAATTCTTTGGACCGCCTGTACTCATCCAGCCGGCGTTGATGCTCCAGCCAACTTTCCCAGACCTTCATCCACAGAGCGTTGTGCCAGTAATGTGCGGCGGGCTTTTCGGGATGGTCCACTCTTTGGCGGTACTCCTGATACTCTTCATGGCAATGCCGGCAGAAGGGATAAGGGCTGGCATACCGTTGGCCGGACCTTTCCCCGGGATCCAACTGCGTGCCGCACTTGGCGCATTTGAAAGCGCACCGACTGCATTGAAAGAGACTGCGCAGGGCTTCCACCTTGCGACGACGGGCCTCGGCATCCTTTTCGGCCCTGGCGCCATCGCTTCGTTTGCCGAAATCAATGATTTCCGCCATAGCCCCCTCGGCTTCATGTTCTTGCCTTCCGCTCTTGAAAATCTTTGAACGGTCGGCGGCTTGAATCGTTAACATCACCCGTCGGTGCAGTCAAGGGAGCTTGTGGGTGCGTCTTCCTGGTCCAGGTTAAAGAGCTGTTGCGTGAAGTTGACATAAGCGTTCTTGGAATCTCGCACCGATTTTTTCTTCAAGAAGACAATGGGGTCGTGCAGAAGTTTCTTGATGATGGTTTCCGTCAACACCCCAATGGCTTCCTTTTCCTTATCGCTCAATTCGGGTAGTTGGGAAAGGGTTTTGCGCAATTCCGCCCGTCGAATCTCTTCAGCTTTGCGACGCAGCGCAATGATGGTCGGCACCACGTCCAGTGTTTGAAGCCATTGCTGAAATTGCAACGTTTCCGTGTCGATGATGTGCTGGGCTTTTTCCGCTTCGTGGCGCCTTTCCGAGAGGTTGAAGTCCACGATGCCCTTCAGGTCGTCGATGTCGTAAAGGTAGACGTTGTCCAGATCATGGATTTTGGGGTCCACGTTGCGCGGCATGGCGATGTCGATAAAAAACAAGGGGCGATTCTTGCGCTTGCGCATGCGAGGCTTCAGGTCTTCGGCACGCAAAATGGGTTCGGCGGCGGCCGTGGAACACAAGACGATGTCTACCTGCAGCAGAGCGTCCAAAAAATGGCTAAAGGGAATGGTTTGGGCATGAAACCGTCGCGCAAGTTCTACAGCGCGTTCCAGCGTGCGATTGACGATCACCATGTTCCGAACGCCGTTGGATCGAAAGTGCTCCGCTGCCAATTCCGCCATTTCTCCGGCGCCCAGCAGCATGACCCGTTTGCCTTGAAGTTCTCCAAAGATTTTCTTGGCCAGGGTCACCGCGGCGTAGCTCACGGACACGGCATGACAGCCGATGTTGGTTTCCGTGCGAACCCGTTTGGCCACGGAAAAGGTCTTGTGCAACAGCCGGTTCAAAACCACACCCACGGTGCGATACTGGGTGGCTTCTCGATAGGCGTCCTTAATCTGCCCGAGAATCTGGGGTTCTCCGACGACCATGGAATCCAGGCTGGATGCGACGCGAAAAAGATGGCGCACAGCGTCCAGATTCCTGTGCACATAGAGGTGGTTGACCACCACGTCTTTGGGCAGATCCACTAGGCGCACCATGAGGTCTGTCATTTCTTCCACGGCCTGAAGGCCGTTGGACGTCGTGAACAGAAACTCCACACGATTGCAAGTCGATAGAAAAAAAAGTTCCTCCACAGCCCGGCAATGAGTTCGATGTTCCAGAGGGCTTGCATTCAGGCGGCAGACCTGGGCAATGCGTTCACGAATCTCTACAGGAGCTGTCTTGTGGTTCATTCCTACAAGATAAATGTCCATGGCCACGCCCTCATTGTGAGGAAAATAGCGTATGGTGTCCTTTCAAAAAGAGGTTGACCCCAAGAAAGGTAATCAACACGGCGGAAAAGCCAAAGATGGCCAGCCAGGCCGCCTTGCGGCCGCGCCAGCCGACGGCCAGGCGTTCGTGCAACAAAATGGCGTAAATGAACCATGTGATCAGGGCAAAAATTTCCTTAGGATCCCAGTTCCAGGGGGATTTCCACACGGTGCTGGCATAGAGAAAACCAGCCAAAAGGCCCAGCGTCATCAAGGGAAATCCCATGAGCAAGCACACATGGTTAACCCTGTCCAACCGTTCTAAGGCCGGCAAACGATCGTCCAGGGATCCTGGCCTCTTTTTCTTAATGATCCGCTCCTGATAAAGGTACAAAACCGCAGCCGCAAAAGCCACGGCAAACAGGGCGTTGGCGGCAAAAAGGGTGCTCACGTGAATCCATACCCAGACGCTTTTTAAGAGCGGGGAAGCGGGCATCATGTGCGAGGGTAAAATGGTCGAAGGTAACGTAAATGCGGCAGCCAGGGGCGCCACAAAGGTTCCCAAGATGCGCAGCCCCAAGCGGTTTTGGATGACCAAATACGTAACGACCAGAAGCCAGGAAAAAAAAGAAAGGGCTTCCGAGAGGGTGCTGACCTCCAGATGCCCCGCCGCAAAGAAACGCATCCCAATGGCTGCCCCGTGAAAAAGCATTCCACCCACCAGTGATATCCAGGCGGCTCGATGGACGTTTTCTCCGTTGCGCACCAGAAAGAAGAAGTAGCCCACGGACCCGACACAATAGCCGCAGGCGGCAAGGATTAGCAGGATGTGCTCCATGCCTTTTCCCAAAGCCATGCCACGCGATCGCGCGGCACGAGATCGTGTAGGACCGCCGAAACCGCATCAATCATCTCGGAAAATCGTTCTCGGCGAATCCATTCCGTCAAGGGAAGATCCGCCACCCGGCGAAACAACTCTTGGTTCAACGCACTGTCCCGGCTCTGTTTCTGAATGTGTCGGCGCAGTGCTCCAAGAAAGCGCAGGCACGGTTCCCATTCCGGCCCGAATTGTTCTTCAAGCCTTTGACGAACCCGCCGCGCCACGGCAGGGCTCAGCCCTTCCGTGGCCACGGCTATGGTGAGCGGGCCGCGGCGAAAGGATGCCGGCACCACACAGGAACCCAGATGCGGCGAAGACGCCATGTTGCACCATACACGCCGGAGTTTCGCATCCGCGGCGATGTGTTCATTGAGAGTCTCGTCGTTCGTGGCTGCAAAGACCAGATCGACGCCGTCCATGTGGTGCGCGGCGTAGTGGGAGCCAAGGTAGAGCAGGGTCTTGCCGTCGGCGGCATCCTTGAGCCAAGGGGTAAGGTCCCTGGCCACTAGGCGCACATGTGCGCCGTGTTCCAGGAGTTTACGGACTTTCCTTTCGCCGACGGCACCGCCCCCCACAACCAGGCACACTCGATCCTCTAAGGAGAGGAAGATCGGATACATAGGGGAAGTATGCTTCTGCGCATCTACCCGGCTCACGCGCGGCATTTCCTCCGATCTAGGCACGGCCCTCGCCAGCTTTTGGTGTAGATTCTCTGGGTAAAAACACGCGATTCGTTTAACACGACCGGGCAAATAAGGGCAAGCCCAGGCCTTGGCTTTCGTTGTGCTCTCGAACAGAACCTTCTAGAGCCCATGGGTTGCGACCTGGGAGCTTGATTAAACGAAAGGGCGGAAGGATACGGAGGGGGCTGGGGCTAGGAACGCCGGCACAAGACGTAGTCAGCGATATCGAGTAGAAGTGATTTGGTGGGGCTGGAGGAAAAGGCGTCAAGGTTTTCCTTGGCCATGGTCACATATTCGGCGGCCCTTTGCACGGTGTAATCCACGCCGCCGCATTCCCGAACCAGCCGCTGGACCGCCAGAATATCTTCGGGGGTTTGGCGTTCCGCCGTAAAAACGGTTCGAATCAGGTCTCGATGGTGCGCATCCGCGTGCGCCATAGCGTAGATGAGAGGCAGTGTGGCTTTGCCTTCCTGCAGATCATTTCCCACCGGTTTTCCCAATTCGTCCACGGTTCCCACATAATCCAGAGCGTCGTCGATGAGCTGAAAAGCGATGCCCAAGTGGCGCCCATAGTCGCTCAACGCTTTTTCCTGGGCTGCGGGAGCCTCCGCGAAAATGGCGCCAATGCGGCAGGCCGCGCTCATGAGCACGGCCGTCTTTCGAAGGATGACTTCCATGTAGGCCGCTTCGTCTGTTTCCAGGTCATCGGAATGAATCAATTGAAGAACTTCACCCTCGGCCATGCGCGTAGTGGTTTCGGAAAGGACTTCCAGAATGCGAAGATTATTGTAAAGAACGGTCATGAGGATGGCCTTGGAATAAAGAAAATCGCCCACAAGAACCACGGCCGGGTTGCCCCACAAGGTGTTGGCGGCAGGCTTTGTGCGGCGAATTTCTGCATTGTCCACCACGTCGTCGTGCAAAAGGGTGGCGGCATGAAGAAATTCAAAAACCACGGACAGGTCTGCATCTCGATTGCCCTGATAGCCGCACAGCTTGGAGGAAAGGACCATCAGTAGAGGACGAAGACGCTTTCCACCGCTTTCCATGATGTAGCGGCCCACCACCTCGATAAGGGGCACGCTGGAACTCAAATGCCGCCGTATGGCCTGCTCGATGCGTTCCAGTTCGGGGCGAATGCTCGCATAAATGCGGGCTTTGAGAAGATTGCCATTCGAGGTCGAGGGGGTATCTTGGGGGGCGGCGAAGACTGTCACGACAGCGGCTTTGCTCCTCAAAGGGCTGAAAACGCTGGCCTGTTCGCAGGGTTAGGCGTCCAAATACACGATTCCTTACATAGCGAAAAAACCCTAGGGTGTCAAATTTTTCCTCTACCTCCAAAAGGCGCCCTGGCGTTTTCGAATGAGGGTTCAGATGCCCCGGGCCGAAGGGGTAAAAGGCGGGCTTCCAGGTCGTAATCGTGGGTCTTGAGAATTTCCGCTTGCATGATGTCTCCGGCCACAGCCTCACCTTCCACAATTAAGACACAGCCGTCCACTTCCGGGGCTTGGGTGGGTAAGCGGCCGACGGCCAAGAATTCTGTTTCCGAATGCAGGCCTTCCACAAGGATCGGCACGCGATGGCCGATTAGGCGTCGCAGATTGTCCCGGGAAATCCTTTGTTGAAGGGCCATGAGCATATCCCGCCTGGCTTGCTTGATCTCTTCGGCAACAGGGTCGGCAAGACGGGCCGCTCGACAGCCCTTTTCCGCAGAAAATGCAAAAACCCCCATGTGGTTAAACCGTACGTCCGTCACAAAGCGGCACAGTTCCTGAAAATCGGCTTCGGTTTCCCCGGGAAAGCCCACCATGAGCGATGTTCTCAAGGCCACATCGGGCAAGTGGTTGCGAATGCGTTCGATGAGCTCCACGGGCCGAAGGCTCTTTCCTCGCCGATGCATCGCTTCGAGAATCCTCGGAACACAGTGTTGAAAAGGAATGTCGAGGTATGGAACTACCTTGGAACTTGCGGCCATGGTGCGCAAGAGCTCGTCGGAAACACCAAAGGGAGAGGTGTAGAGAAGGCGAACCCAGTGCAGCCCTGAAATGTCCTCTAAAGCTTCCAGAAGTCTGCAGAGAGCGTCGGGCTCTCCGCGGTCCGTTCCAAAGGCGGTGGTGTCTTGCGCGATCAGGTTGACCTCCACGACGCCGGCCTCGGCCAGATGCCGCACTTCGGTTACCACATCCTCCACGGTGCGGCTGCGGGACGGGCCTCTCAGGGCGGGGATCAGGCAAAAGGAACAACGGTGACGGCAACCTTCGGCTATTTTCACATAGGCCCAGTGGGCCGGCGTCGAAGGTATCCGCGTGATGCCTCCGTGGTAAAAGTATCCAGGGCGTTGCAAAAAAATTTTGGGCGTTCCCAGTTGAATGAATTTTTGAAAAAGGTCTGCGAAACGGTGGTAATGGGACGTTCCGAGAAAAAGATCCACCTCGGGAAGGAGCGAGACTAGCTTGCGACCATAGCGCTGCACCATGCACCCCACCGCCACCAGGTGCCTGCAGGACCCTTCTTCCTTGTAACGTGCCATTTCCAAGAGGTGATCCACCGCTTCCTGTACGGCCGATTCCAAGAAACCGCACGTGTTGACCACAATGAGGGCCGCCTGAGACGCCTCGGCGGTGACCTCATAGCCCAGCCGCTGCACCTGCGCGGCCAGGACTTCGCTGTCCACAAGATTCTTCGCGCACCCCAGACTCACCACAGCGGCTTTTTCGTGCATGCCCTTTTCCATCGATCCTGTATCCACCTTCGCCTGCCTTGGCCTAAAGTTTTTCAGACTTGTCAAAAAAGATGCCAGAAAGAAACTCTCTATACAAAAAATTGCGGTGAAGGGGGAGTGAAAAAAAGATTTTACTCGGAAATGGGAGCATGCGTCAGAAAAACTTCATGACCCCATGGAGGAAGAACCCTTGTGGGTAAATGGGCTTTTTCCAATCCGGCCGTGACGGCGAATACGCGAATATGGGAACAATTCGCCGAAAATGCCCTTTATGGCGCCTTGTCTTAGCGTCCCGTGGGTGGCTAAAGGCTGCAAGGAACCGACGGCTCTGAAGCAGAGGGCCATTGGCAGGACCTTTAATGAGGAGTCATCATGGCGGCTATCCTTTGGCATGGGGTTTCCAAGCTTCAGGAAGAGCGCGCGGGGATTAATGATCTTCTTGGTTTTCTTTTTGTTCTCGCGACGTTGCTGACAGTCTCTACGTCTTGGGTGGCCCCGGCAAGGGCGGCGGCGGTCGATCCTCTTGAGCAGATTTTCGGAGTTGGCCGCAGGGTGAGTCTGCCAACCAGTGAGTCTATGCTGGCGGCGGTTCCCGTTAAGCCGCAGACGCGAGGATCCTTCACGGCACCCGCCCCTTCAGAACCTCACGGCTGCCCTCAAGAGCGCTCCATTTTTTTCCGCCATCACCCCAAAATTGTTGTGTCCATTCCAAAATATGTGGTCGGCGATCTGAACAGTTTTCAGGTCATGCTGAACAGAGCCTGGATCTATCTTCCCATCATGAAAGAGATTTTGGACATGGTGGGAGCGCCTTCCGATTTGTTGGCCGTGGTGTTTGTTGAGAGCGGCTTTAACGGACGTGTGCGTTCGCCTGCGGGTGCCGCCGGATTCTGGCAGCTCATGCCCAAAACGGCGCGCACCCTCGGCCTGCGGGTGGACGCCTGGGTGGATGAACGCTTGGATCCCATCAAGGCCACTCGAGCTGCGGCCGTGTACCTCATGGACCTCTACGAACAGTTTGGGTCGTGGGAATTGGCTTTGGCGGCGTACAACGCGGGCGATGGCGCGGTCCGGCGGGCCATCCGTCGGCACCGAAGCGACGACTTTTGGACGCTGGCCAAAAAAAGGGCCTTGCCCCATCAGACCAGGCATTTTGTGCCTAAAGTTCTTGCGGCGGTGGAAGTGCTTCGGAACTTTGAGCGCTACGGGCTGGAAAAGCCCAGCTATGAGCCGGTGTGGACATTCACCACCGTTTGGGTTCAGCGCCGCTTGTCCCTTCATCAGGCTTCCGTGTGGACGGGCGTGCCTCTGCAAGACCTTCGACGATTGAACCCAGCGTTACGTCGTGACCAGATTCCTGCAGGGAAAGCCTATCCTTTAAGGCTACCGCCTGCTGCTGTGAAGGATTTTCTCTTGGCCTATGAGCGGTTGATCAACAAGAAAAGCTGACCTGGGTCGCCATCCTTTGGAAAACCGGGCCTGTGGAGCGTCCATGAGCATTCGATCGGTCGCCCAAGAACTGTATCAGTGCATGAAGCGTGTGGAAGAGCTTGAGAAAACTTTGGCGTCTTTGGGGCCCAACCACCCCGATCGATCAGAGTTGGAAAAAGCGCTGGCTGAAGCCAAAAGAGAAAGGGACCAGCTGAAAGGAGCCCTGGAGGGCGCCAAGCACTAGGGACTCGATGCCGGCTTAGGAAGAGGGTGTGCGAGTCTCTTTGCGTCTTTTTTCACTTGACACGGTGCGGGTACCTTCTATAATGCGATTGATACAGATTGCACAAGCTAGAGTGCCGCCTCTTGCGGAAGGTGTTGTGTAGATCTAACAACGAGACGAGGAGAGTGGATTATGTCCAAGTTGGTTCCTCCCCATGGGAAAGAAAAAAAGCTCAAGCCCTTGCTTTTAGAAGGTGAAGCCCGCAAGGCCGAAATGGAAAAGGCCAAGACCCTCAAGAAGATCCCCATGACGAGTCGGGAGGCTTCGGACTTGGTCATGTTGGGCATCGGTGCCTTCACGCCTTTGGAAGGCTTCATGGGCTACGACGACTGGAAGGGTGTCTGTGACGAATACAAAATGACCGACGGCACGTTCTGGCCCATTCCCATCACCCTTTCCGCGGACAAGGATCTGGCCGACAGTTTGGCTCCCAACGAAGAAGTGGCCCTGTGGGATGTGGAAAACGACCAGATTCTCGGCACCATGAAGGTGACGGAAAAGTACACCATAGATAAGGAACATGAGTGCAAGTCTGTTTTCTGGACGACCGATGCGGCGGGGCATCCGGGCGTGGCCAAGGTCATGGCGCAAAAGGAGTTCAACCTGGCGGGTCCGGTGAAGGTCTTGAGCGAAAGTTTCTATCCGGAAGTCTTTAAAGGTACATATCAGACGCCGGCGGAAGCTCGAAAGATTTTTGACGAAAAAGGCTGGTCCCGCGTGGCGGCATTCCAGACGCGCAATCCCATGCACCGCAGCCACGAGTATTTGTGCAAGATCGCCGTGGAAGTGATGGACGGTGTCTACATTCACCAGCTGCTGGGCAAGCTCAAAGCCGGCGACATTCCGGCGGATGTGCGCAAGAAAGCCATTGACGCCTTGGTGGACAACTACTTCGTCAAAGACACCGTTGTTGTGGGTGGCTATCCGGCGGAAATGCGTTACGCTGGACCTCGCGAAGCCTTGTTGCACGCCGTGTTCCGCCAAAACTACGGCTGTAGCCACCTCATTGTGGGCCGCGACCATGCTGGCGTGGGCGACTATTACGGCCCCTTTGACGCGCAAAAGATTTTCGATGAGATTCCTCAGGATGCTCTGCTCACCAAGCCCCTCAAAATCGATTGGACATTCTGGTGCTTCAAGTGCGATGGCATGGCGTCCATGAGAACCTGTCCGCACGGCAAGGCTGACCGCCTCATCCTCTCGGGCACCATGGTGCGCAAGACCTTGTCCGAGGGTGGCGAGCTGGATCCGCACTTCTCCAGGCCCGAGGTTCTGGAAATTCTCAAAGCGTACTACGCAAGCCTTGAAGAAAAAGTGGAAATCAAGCTTCACGGAGCGGCCACAGGGGATGCTCCGATCAAGAAGTAACGGACCGCATTGTGGTGGGGGAGCCCTTTGGGGCCTCCGCCCACTGGGGAAACGGAGTGTTTGCATCCAGGGAAAGGAGGTGCAACGGCTGTTTCTTAGGGGCGAGCTCAGCATAGGGCTTGCAGAGGTCGGTGGTTTTGCGACAACCTTTAGGAGGTGAAGAAATGCCTAGTTACGTCATTCTCGAGAAATGCGACGGCTGCAAGGGGCAGGATAAGACCGCGTGCATGTATATCTGCCCCAACGACCTGATGGTCCTGGACAAGGAAAAGATGAAGGCCTACAACCGGTCTCCTGAAATGTGCTGGGAATGCTATAATTGCGTGAAGATTTGCCCGCAGCAGGCGGTGGATGTGCGTGGGTACGCTGACTTTGTCCCCATGGGTGCTTCGGTTGTGCCTCTTCGCGGTTCCGAAGACATTATGTGGACCGTGAAGTTCCGCAGTGGCCAAGTGAAGCGGTTCAAGTTCCCCATTCGGACAACGCCGGAAGGCCAGGCCAAGCCGTGGCCCGATGAGTGGCAGACGGGTTCCGACGACATCAAGAGCCCGGTGCTGTGCACGGAACCGGCGTCCACGCTGGCGGCAGAACTTCCCACCTTGAAGAAGTAACCCTTAAGGAGGTGAACAGATGAAGCCTTCCGATTTTGAAACCGTACGTGTCGATACTGATCTGCTCATTTTGGGCGGTGGCATGTCTGCCTCGGGTGCCACCTTTGAGGCGTCTTATTGGGCCAAGAAACATGGCTTGAAGGTCACCGTCGTGGACAAGGCGGCTATGGACCGTTCCGGCGCTGTGGCCATGGGGCTTTCGGCTATCAACCAATATATTGGGTATGGCAAGGGCCAAAACACGGTCGAAGACTACGTCAAATACGTCCGTCAGGACCTTATGGGCGTTTCCCGTGAAGATCTGGTCTATGACATCGCCCGTCATGTGGACAGCAGCGTGCATCTTTTCGAGAAATGGGGCCTTCCCATCTGGAAAGATGAAAACGGTGAATACGTTCATGAAGGGCGTTGGCAGATTATGATCAACGGCGAGTCCTACAAGGTCATCGTGGCCGAAGCCGCCAAGAACGCCCTGGCCACCTTGGGTGACAAGGGTCAGCTGTTCGAACGCGTTTTTATCGTCGAACCCCTTTTGAACAACGGCAAGTGCGTGGGAGCTGTGGGCTTCAGCGTCCGCGAAAACAAGTTCTACGTGTTCACTGCCAAGGCGACCATCGCTTGCATGGGCGGCGCTGTGCACGTATTTCGTCCGCGTTCGGTGGGTGAAGGCCTGGGCCGCGCGTGGTATCCACCGTGGAACAGCGGATCAACCGCTTATTTCACCATCCGCGCCGGTGCCGAAATGACCTGCCAGGAAGTGCGTTTCATTCCCGTGCGCTTCAAAGACGGGTACGGCCCCGTTGGTGCTTGGTTCTTGCTGTTCAAATCCCGCGCCACCAACGCTTTGGGTGAAGAATACATGGTGACCCGCGCCAATGAACTGCCGAAGTGGGCGCCGTACGGCACAGGTAAGCCCATTCCGGCCAACCTGCGCAACTGGCTCGGCATGGAAGACGTCATGGCCGGCAAGGGTCCCATCTACATGAGGACGGAAGAGGCCATCGCCAACCTGGCCGCCAAGTACAAAGACGATCCCAAGGCCTTCAAGAAGAAAATGAAGGAACTGGAAGCCGAGGCTTGGGAAGACTTCCTCGACATGACCATCAGCCAGGCCCTTCTGTGGGCCGGTATGAACATTCAGCCGGAAGAAAAGCCTTCGGAAATCGCCGCCGCCGAACCGTACTTCATCGGCTCCCACTCCGGTGCCTCCGGGGCGTGGGTCTGCGGTGCCGAAGACCTGATGCCGGCCGAATACCGCAAGCAATGGGAACCCATCGGCGTCTACAACCACATGACGACGGTTCCGGCGCTGTTCACGGCGGGTGACGGGGCGGGCGCTTCCTCGCACAAGTTCTCCTCCGGGTCCCACGCGGAAGGCCGTATCGCGGCCAAGGGCGCCATCGCCTACATCTTGGACCACAACGAGGCTCCGGCCGTTGACGAAGCTCAAGTGGCGGCTCTGCGCGATAAGATCTTGGCTCCGTTGGCTCGATTCGAAGAGTTCGCGCCGATGTCCTCCGATCCGGACATCAACCCGAACTTCATCAAACCCAAGATGTTCATGTTCCGTCTCCAAAAGATCATGGACGAATACTGCGCCGGCGTGTCGGCTCAGTTCACCACGAACAAGTCCCTGCTGGAAAAAGGCCTCGAATTGTTGACCATGTTGAAGGAAGACTCGGAAAAGCTTGCGGCTTCTGACCTGCACGAGCTCATGCGGTGCTGGGAGAACGTGCAGCGCATGTGGATCGCCGAAAGCCACCTGCGTCACGTGTTGTTCCGCGAAGAAAGCCGTTGGCCGGGCTACTACTTCCGCGCTGACTTTCCGGATATGGACGAACAGAATTGGCACTGTTTCGTCAATTCGGTGTGGAATCCGGCGACCGGTGAATGGACTATGAAGAAGGTCCCCATTGTTCACCTGGATGTCTAATCTGGTAGCATGACCTGCAACGCCCCCTGGGTGCCCGCAAGGGCCCCAGGGGGTTTTTTGTTTGACCAACCGAAGCGGCCCCGCCGTCTTGCCTCAAACGTTGTGCTGTGCTATGGGACGGTGCGGTGAAGATTCTCACAATCGGTGCACAGCGGGCGCGCATTGGATGGCGGAACGGTCTGGAGCCTGGGAGCTTGGGTGCGCCTCGAACGTGAAGGAGTGGAGGAGAGTCCATGTCAGATGTGACCAACGGCCATCGGAGTGTCTTGGTGGTGGGAGGCGGGATGAGTGGGTTGAGTGCGGCCCTTGAGGCGGCGGAAGCCGGATTTCCCGTCTACATTGTAGAAAAAGAGCCGTATTTGGGTGGGCGTGTGGCGCGAATGAACAAATATTTTCCCAAATTGTGCCCCCCGTCCTGCGGCTTGGAAATCAATTTTCGCCGCATTAAGAACAATGCCTTGGTGCGGTTTTTTACTATGGCGGAAGTCATGAAGATTTCGGGAAAACCGGGCGACTTGGATGTCACTGTGAAGCTATCACCTCGGTATGTCAATGAAAAGTGTACGGCTTGCGGCCTTTGTGCTGAAGCGGCAGAGACGCAGGTGCCCAATCCCTTTGATTACGGGCTGAGCACCGTGAAAGCGGCCTATCTTCCCCATGAATTTGCCTTTCCCTTGCGCTATGTCATTGCCCCGGAAGTGATCGGAACGGCCGAGGCGGAAAAGATTCGTGCGGCATGCCCTTATGGCGCCGTGGATCTAGAGATGGAGGAGAAGATCTTTGATCTCAAAGTGGGATCTGTGGTGTGGGCGACGGGCTGGAAGCCTTATGACGCCTCCAAAATCGCCTACTATGGTGCGGGAGCGTTTCGAAATGTGGTCAGCAACGTGGTGATGGAGCGCTTGGCGTCGACGAACGGACCGACTCAGGGGGCCATAGTTCGTCTGTCGGACGGGGCGGCGGTCCAGAAGGTGGCTTTTGTGCAGTGTGCGGGATCCCGCGACGAAAACCATCTTCCGTATTGTTCCGGCATCTGCTGCCTGGCGTCATTGAAGCAAGCCACCTACGTATTGGATCAGAATCCCGATGCGTCGGTGACCATCTTTTACATCGACATGCGCGCACTTGGAAAATACGAAGATTTTTACACCAAGGTGCAGGCGGATTCTCGGGTACGTTTTGTCAAAGGCAAACCGGGAGAAATCTGTGAGGATGCCCAGACGGGCCAGGTGACCGTGCTGGTGGAAGACCAGGAAACGGGTACCATCCTCAAAGAAGCTTTCGATCTGGTGGTTTTGGCCACGGGAATGGTGCCTAGCACGGCCGACGATAAAGTCCCTGCGGAAGTGGCCTACGATGAGAACGGTTTTCTGCTTCCGACACAGCCCATGGAAGGAGTCATTCCGGCCGGATGTGTCAAGCGCCCGGTGGATGTGGCGTCCAGTGTCCAAGATGCGACGGCGGCGGCCCTAAAGGCGATTCAGGCGATGGTGAGGAGGTAGGCCCATGGAAAAGAAAATCGGTGCGTACATCTGTACGGGCTGTGGCATTGGAGACGCTTTGGATGTGGCGGCGTTGGCCAAGGTGGCCACCGCTGAATATAAGGTGCCCGTGTGCCGGGATCACGGCTTTCTGTGCAGCGAGGAAGGACGAAAGCTCATTGAGGACGACATGGCAAACCAGGGGGTCAACACCCTGGTCATTGCGGCCTGTTCCCCTCGTGTGATGAGTGATGTTTTTGACTTTGGGCCGGACAAGGTGCTGGAGCGAGTGAATTTGCGGGAGCACGTGGTGTGGAGTCATCCCTCCGGGGACGAAGACACGCAGATGATGGCCGAGGACTACCTGCGTATGGGCCTCACCAAAGCCAAGGAAATGGAGCCGCCCGTGCCTTTTCAGGGCGAAAATCTGAGCAAAAGAATCTTGGTGGTGGGTGGGGGCCTCACGGGGCTCACGGCGGCCCGAGAAGCGGCCGCAGCGGGTTATGAAGTGGTGCTCGTGGAAAAGAGCGAAACCTTGGGAGGATACCTCAAAAACGTTCATTCCGTGCCTCCTTTGGGCCCTCCTTACGAAGCCCCGCACATCTTTGATCTGAACGGGCTCGTGACCCAGGTGACTGGCCATGAGAAGATCAAGGTCTACACGGGCGCTCACATTGAAAAGATCAGTGGAGCTCCCTGCATGTTTGACGTCACCATCCAGTCCAACGGATCTCAGGCGGCGGAGCGGGTTGGGGCCATTGTCTTGGCCACGGGTTCCGTGCCCTACGATGCGGAAAAACTCACCCATTTGGGATACGGTGCCCACGCCGATGTCATCACGGGTGACCGACTGGAAGGCATGCTCAAGGACGGTCAGGTCGTGCGCCCGTCCAACGGCCAGCCCGCAGGCAGCGTGGCTTTTGTTCTGTGCGCCGGATCTAGGGATTCGGAGCATCTACCTTATTGTTCGGCGGCCTGCTGCGTGGAATCCCTCAAGCAGGCCAGAGTGCTTAAGCAGCAAAACCCGGAGATGCCCGTTTATATCTTCTACCGAGACATGCGGGCTACGGGACACTACGAAATGCTTTACAAGCAGGCGCAGAAGGACGGCGTGATCTTTGTGCGGGGAACCGTTACGGAAGTGGCCGATGACGGCTCGGGAGCTCTCACGGTTTCCGCCCAAGATGTGCTCACCCAGTCCCCCATCACGTCGGAATCCGTGGACCTGGTGGTCCTGGCCACGGGCATGGTCTCCACCGCGGCTTTGGGAAAATCCTACAAGGCACAACAGCCCAAGGAAGGAGAGGAAGAGCTGGAAGTGCCGGCAGACACCATTTTGGTCTCCAATTTGCTCAATCTGGATTACCGTCAAGGTCCCGAAGTGCCCGCCCTAAAGTACGGCTTTCCCGATTCGCATTTCATCTGCTTTCCGTATGAATCGCGGCGTACAGGGATTTACCCCGCCGGGACCGTTCGAGCGCCCATGGACTACGCTCGCGCCATGGAAGATGCCACCGGCGCGGCCTTGAAGGCCATTCAGTGCGTGGAAATGACCGCCCAAGGCAAGGCCGTGCACCCCAGAGCCGGCGATCTCAGCTATCCGGAATTTTTCATGCAGCGTTGCACCCAGTGCAAGCGGTGCACGGAAGAGTGTCCTTTCGGGGCCATTAACGAAGACGAAAAGGGCAATCCCTTGCCCAATCCCACGCGGTGCCGTCGCTGCGGTGTGTGCATGGGCGCTTGTCCGGAACGCATCATTTCGTTCAAGAACTATTCTGTCGGCATGATTGGCAACATCATCAAGAGCATCGAGGTACCCGAAGAAGACGAAGAAAAGCCGCGCATTGTGGTGCTCGCCTGTGAAAACGACGCCTATCCAGCCCTGGACATGGTGGGTCTTCGTCGAGCGCAGTACAATCCGTGGGTGCGCGTCATTCCGGTGCGCTGTCTAGGATCCATGAACCTGGTCTGGATTGCCGATGCGCTTTCCAAAGGCATCGACGGCATTTTGCTTTTGGGCTGCAAACACGGTGACGATTACCAGTGCCATTTCGTCAAGGGCAGTGAATTGGCCAACATTCGCATGAGCAAGATTAAGGAAACTCTGGATCGCTTGGTGCTGGAATCGGACCGCGTTCGCTTGGAACAGGTGTCTATCACCGATTATGCCAATCTGCCGCAGATCCTCGATGACTTTGCGGCGGCTTTGGAAAACGTGGGCCCGAACCCCTACAAGGGATTCTAAGGGCCCAGGTTTGCTTGACCCGTACGGAAGGAGAAGAACATGGAACCGAAGTACGTCTCGCTGGAGATGCGCGACTATATTGTAAGCATGGGCGCGGAGACGGTGAACTGGTGCATGCAGTGCGGCCTATGCACCAATCTTTGCCCATGGCGCTTGGTGCCTGGAGAGACCAGCGAAAAGTTTAACATTCGCCACATGCAACGCTTGGGGCAAATGGGCTTGGAAGGCTTTGAAGACGAGCACATCCTCTTTGCGTGCACCACCTGCAGCATGTGCCAAAGCCATTGCCCCCGAGGCGTGAAGATCGTGGACAATGTGCGGGCCATGCGGGCAAGCCTGGTGGGTGCGGGCATGGCCCCGGCCAATCTGCGCCCCATTCTGGGCAGCGCGCATGCCAACGGCAATCCGTGGTCGGGACCTCGAGAAAAACGCACGGCATGGCAGCAGGGATTGGAGGTGCCGGTTTTCGGTCCGGACACGGAATACTTTCTCTTTGTGTGCTGCCATTCCTGCTACGATCCACGAAGCACCAAGGTGGCGCAAAGCATCGTGAAACTGCTCAAGGCCGCGGGTGTCAGCTTCGGCGTCATCGGCAATGAAGAAAGCTGCTGCGGGGAAAGCATGCGTAAGCTCGGCGACGAAGAGCTCTTTCAAAAGCTGGCCCAGGCCAACATCGAACTCTTCAACGCCAAAGGGGTCAAAAAGATCATCACCACCTCGCCGCACTGCCTGTGGACCTTTTCGCACGAATATCCCGAATTGGGCGGGCAATGGGAAGTGATCCACTACACCCAAATCTTGGCCCAGTGCTTGGAAGACGGTCGTCTGAAGCTTCCCGGCGGCGTGTCCAAAAAGGTCGCATTTCACGATCCTTGCTATCTGGGGCGCCACAGCGGTGTTTTTGATCCGCCTCGAGAGCTACTGCAGGCTGCCGTCAACGGGGGCACCGTGGAACTGAGCCGCCATAGGGCACTCAGCCTATGTTGTGCTGGAGGCGGAGGGCGCATCTGGGCTGAAGTGCCCATGGGGGAACGCTTTGGGGAACTGCGGGTCACCGACGCCCTAAAACAAGGGGCTGAAGTGCTGGCCACGTCTTGTCCCTATTGCCTGAACATGTTAATTGACGCGTGCAACAGCTTGGGCAAGCAGGAAGAGCTGGAAATCGCCGAACTTTCGGAACTGCTGGCGGCCGGGCTCTAAACAGTAAAAAAGGCGTGCCGAACGCGGGCGCGTCGGGACGAGGGGCGGGCCATGCCCGCCCTTCGCTTGTTGCCTGGAAAAGGAGAAACCTTGTGACCCCGGAAGCGCTCAAGAATCAACAAAAAGATTATTTTGTGGCCGAATGGGTGGAGGAGCAGCTCTTCATGGTCCCTCATTGTTTCTGCGGCCGCGAAGTGAACGAGGACTATTTCTGCGACACATGCCAAAGGCAGTGCACGTGCCAGGTTATCCTATGCCGAGGTCCTCAGACCCTGCGGATTGTGGAAATGTTTTTGCATGGAAATCCCCATTTCAAAAATTTTCAGGCTTACACTTACGACCAATAATTCCGTGCGGTCCAAGACGCGAATGCCTAGGCCTTTGAAGAAATTTTAAAGGACATCCTTATGCACCCCGCACAAGACGCTCATGAAGTGTACCGTGCCGAGAGCACGATTCGGTTTGCGTGCCATCATGATTTGCCCTGTTTTACCCAATGCTGCCGGGACGTGAACATCTATCTCACGCCCTACGACATCCTTCGGCTTCGCCGAAGCCTGCGCCTGGGGTCAGCGGAATTTCTGGCCCGATACACGCGCTCTTATCTGGCGAAAGTGACCCATGTGCCTGTTGTCCAGCTGGCCATGGATCCACAGACCCTTCGATGTCCCTTTGTGGGGGATGAAGGGTGCCAAGTTTACGATGACAGGCCCTGGGCGTGTCGCATGTTTCCCTTAGACTTGGGAAAGGAAAACGGTGAGTATCGCCTTCTGGCCGACAAAAAGCGATGCCTGGGATTGCATGAGGGACAGCAATGGACGGTGGGCGAGTGGTTGGAGACCCAAGGGGTCGGTCCCTATGAAGCCATGGAACGGGCCTTTCAGCAGGTGATGCCGACAGATTTTCAACCGGGACAAAGAATGGAAGCCGGATTGGGAAAGCTGCTGTATTTGGCTTACGATTTGGACCGCTTTGATGCCATTGTCAACGACCCACGTTTTCGAGCGTTTTACGGCATCGATGAGGAGCGTTACACGTCGGTGCGCCAGAACGATGAGGAAAAGCTGCTTTTGGCCTTTGCCTACATTCAAGGCCAGATTGCCGAATTGTTTGCTGTTCTTTAGAAAGAAAATTCATGGATGAAAAAATCGAAAGCTCGGCCCCGCATAAGATCCGCGACCGCTTGAAGCCCTTGCCGGACGGTGCTTTTCAGTTTGCGTGCCATCCCAAGGTTTCCTGCTTTACGGAATGTTGCCGCGACTTGAACCTCATGCTGACACCCTATGATGTTCTGCGGCTTGCACGACACCTGAGTCTTTCCACCACGGCTTTTTTGGACACCTATACAGATGTGGTGGTGGCGGAAGGAAGCCCCTTGCCGTCGGTGATTTTGAAGATGCAAGAGGATGCGCGACGCCTCTGCCCTTTTGTGTCGACGTCGGGGTGCCTCGTCTATTCGGATCGTCCTTCGGCGTGCCGCACTTACCCGCTGGCCCGCGCATCCAGAAAACACCGCGTGCACGGCACGGTGCTGGAATCTTATTACCTGGTCGTGGAAGATCATTGTCGAGGCTTCGACGAGCCGCGCTCATGGACCATCGAACAGTGGATTGCAGACCAGGGCTTGGAACCTTATCACCGCATGAACAACAACTGGATGGACATCGTCACCCATCCCCGCGTTCGCCAGGGGCTTACGGAAAAGCAGATTCCCATGTTCTACATGGCCTCCTATGATCTGGATCGGTTTCGCTCCTTCGTGTTTCAAAGCCGGTTTCTGGAAATGTTTGACACCGACGCCGTGGACGTGGAACGGGCTCGAACGGACGACGTGGCCCTTTGCGAACTCGCCGTGTCTTGGCTGAAGTTTTTCCTTCTGGGCGAAGGTCCCCTAAGGCCCAAAAAGTCCACCTCGGAACCTGCCTGAAAGACGAGGGGTGGGGCGAAGTAGCCAAAAAGATCTGCTTCCGCCACAGTGGCCGGTGCCGGCCACCATGGCGAAAAGGGAAAAACGTCAAAGGATCCCGCGAACAGATCACTCACTCTTCGATGATTCCGGACCGAAGGGCGTCCGCGGACCATACGGGCAAGGGGCCTCGATAACCCGTGTCCGGGTCGTATCGAAAACGGTAGGAGACTCTCGCATGGATAGTCGATTCCATTTGAGACCAGCCCCGCACATAATATGGGCAATCATCATTGAAACACACCCAGAAGTATTCCGCAGACCATGTGGAAAATTCCGGGGTGCGCCACTTCTTCATACGACTTCCGCAATGGGGACAAATGGTGAGATCTTCCATTCTCTTTCACTCCATGAACGACTCGTGTTTTTTGAGGCTTCCATGATGCGGCCGATGAACGCCTTGGGGCACCCTTCTGCGCTCTCGCCCTTCGCGGTGCGGTAGAGGCCTCGAAGACGGTTAAGAAGAGATCGACCCTTCCTCGGGCTTTTCAAAATCCTTCGGATCGAACCGGCGGTTTTTCATGTAAAGCGCCGTGAACTGCTTCATGGTTTCTTTCATGACATCCTGATAGTGGGGCACGTGCTTATCAAAGATCTCTCCGACCTTCTTGTAGCTCAGCTTTGAAAGATCCTTGGTGAGTTCCAGGTATTCAGCGCGCTTGTCTTCCGGCAGCGCTTTGACCATGTTTTGTCCGAGCAGGTTTTCGAACAATTTGTACATGTCGTCGAGAAGCTTTTTCAAGGCTTCTGGACTGTGCTGTTCGCCTTTTTTTTCCACGAGCGCTTTCAGGAAACGGACGATGTAGGGATTGCGAACGTTCAAGGGCGTCGCTACTTCTGCAGGAGAACTGATCGGAGTCTGCATAGAAAACCATCCTTCGTCAATTGCGTTTCGTTTTTTGAGGCATGATGCCCCACCAGCGTAGCCTCTTGTCCGACAAAAGGTCCGAGAGCCTCTTTTCCTGGAAACACGAACCTTTCACCTGCTCATGAAGCGGATGAGAGGCCGGCGTTTCACGAGATGTAAATGTTCTCGGACAGGGTGCCTCTTAATTTATCACGAGCCGTCCCCTTTTGCCAGGGTCTGGACGATGGACGCGAATGGCGCTTGTTAGAACCGCCCGAAGCGAGACCCCCAGAGTTTCTTGCAGCGCATCGTAGGTAAGAAAACCATTAAGGCGTTTTCAGGCAATGGGCCAGGAAGGACTGGGAGCGCGTCTTTACCCTGAAGCGGCTTTTTTCTTTTGTTGTTCCGCACTCTTGAAGGCTTTGAGTTCTGCATAGATTTTTTTTGAACACTCCGGGCAGACACTGTGCGTGAAGGTGACCTCGGCATGCTGAGTGATATAGCTCTCCAGCTGGTTCCAGTAGCCTTGGTCGTCCCGAATCTTTTTACAGTACGCACAGATGGGCAAGAGACCTCGCAGTTTCCTAACGTTTTCAAGGGCTTCGCGCAGTTCCTGGATAAGGCGCTCCTTGTCTTTTTCCACCTGCTGACGTTCGGCGATTTCCGATTCCAGCGCATTGTTCTTTCGCCTCAGTTCGGCCAGCGCGGCCAGAAGTTCCTGGGCTTTACCTCTGAGCTTGAAACGATAGACAAGATAAGTGCCCACAGTCCAAAGAAGTAGAAAGGCCCCTCCTAGCAGCGCTGCCGTCAGCATGTGAGCGCGGGGCAGATGGATCCAGCCTTCCTGGGGCCACCAACGAATCAGCAGGCTTTGGCGGTCTTCTTCCGTGAGGTGATGGAATCCTTGGGTGATTTCCGCCAGTAGCTCCGTTCGGTCCGGGCGGACGGCCGCTCGAATGCCCAGTACGCCATCGTGGGCCGTCACCGTGGGGGCTCGAAACAGCATCATGACCGGGTCGCTTAAAGCAAGTTGCGGGTGAGCGCCGAAGGGAAAAATGCCGGTCCAGACATCGGCTCGGCCGTCCAGAACCCAGCTTTCCAGATCTTTGGCATCCGTCAGGACGAAGCGCACGGGGCGTCCTGTGCGTTGGGCCCACAGACGCCACAGGTCCACGAGCAATCCTTCCGGCTGGCCGTGAAGGTCTAGGTAGGAAAAAGGCTCATGGTGTTCTCGCATCACCAGGGTCAAGGGAAAATCCTGCGCTGAGGCGAAAGACCCGGCCTGGACATGCAAAACGGCAAAAACCAGAGCCAAGGGCATGAGGCAACGCCTTAATTTTTTTTCGCTACAAACGCCAGTCTTTATGAAGAGAGACACAGGCATTGAAGGTCTGACCTGAAAGTGGAGAGCTGATGTTGTTCTTTGACAAGACAGTGGCAGTATCCTAGTGCAATTAGAACTTCTTGCCAAGAGGAAAGAAAATCCAAAAGATATCGTCGAGGCTTGATGGGGATCTGAACACAGAAGGGTGGGAGGACCTTGGAAGGGAGTGTTATCGTAAACGCAAGATGAAAACCCAAAGAAAGGAGAGGGCCATGAATGAGCTTCCCAAGGATGCTCCGCAGAATTGTTTGGAAATTCCCATAACCATCCGCTTTGGGGACACGGACCCATATGGCGTCGTCTACTTCGCGTCGTACTTTCGCTATTGCCACCACGGCATTGAAGAGCTCATGCGCCGAGTGGGGTGCCCTCCCGAAAAATATTTTCGCGACAGAGAGCGGGGGTTTGGGTTGCCCATTGTGGGCGCGGCCTGTGACTTTTTTCGACCGGCCAGATACGGCGATGCGCTGCGGCTTCACGTGGGCGTCTTTAAAATGAGCCTTCGGGCCATAACCTTCGCGTTTTACTTCTTTCTGGAAGGTCGGCCGGACGCGGTGGGGCGGGGCCACGCTTCCATGGTTGCCATTGACAGAACGTGGCGATCTTGCCATCTTCCGGAGGAATTGCGGCAGGCCTTGGAACCCTATAAGTTTTCTAGAACATGAAAGAAGGCTTAAAGAGGGCTTTCGGGGAGGCCTGTGAAGGTCGAAGTTCAGGTTTCTTAGGAGGTGAAGAACGCATGGCGACGGTGGCCAAGACATATGAAGAGATCAATCAGCGGATTCGAAAGGGCCAAGCCGTGGTCTTGACTGCGGAAGAAATGACACGGTTGGTTAAGAAGGTGGGTCCGGATAAGGCCGCGAAAGAAGTGGACGTGGTCACCACAGGTACCTTCGCTCCCATGTGCTCTTCGGGAGTGTTTATCAATTTCGGCCATACTCAGCCCCCCATCAAGGCGGCCAAAGTGTGGTTGAACGATGTGCCCGCCTATGCAGGCTTGGCTGCCGTGGACGTGTATTTGGGCGCAACGGAGCCCGCCTTTGACGATCCGCTGAACAAGCTGCATCCCGGCACTTTTGAATATGGGGGTGGTCATGTGATCCATGATCTGGTGAGCGGCAAACCCGTGCGCCTTCGTGCCGAAGCCTACGGAACCGATTGTTATCCCAACCGTCACGTTGAAATGACGGTGACCCTTCAGGACTTACCCTACGCGGTGCTGTGCAATCCCAGGAACGCTTACCAAAACTACAATTGCGCCGTGAATCTTTCCAAGAAGACCATTTACACTTACATGGGAACTCTTAAACCCAGATTGGGCAACGCTAACTATTCCACGTCCGGAGAACTGAGTCCGCTGCTGAACGATCCCCACTATCGCACATTAGGACTGGGAACCCGCATTTTTCTTGGGGGTGCGGAAGGTTTCATCGTCTGGCACGGATCCCAGCATCGCCCGGAAGTCCCTAGGTTGCCCAACGGAGTGCCCCGCATGCCTTCCGGCACCTTAATGGTGCTCGGGGATTTAAAGGAAATGAGCCCTCGATGGCTCATGGGTGTGAGCATTCAGGGGTACGGGTGTTCCTTGGCGGTGGGTATTGGCGTTCCCATACCCATTTTGGATGCCGAAATGGCTGCGTGCACGGGAGTGTCCGATGCGGACATTGTGACTCAGGTCAAAGACTACAGCTTTACGCAATCGGAACCCCTTGCGGAAGTCACCTACGAAGAATTGCGCTCCGGCGTGATACGCATTGGAGAAAAGGAGGTGCCCACGGTGCCCCTGTCCAGTGTTGTGCGGGCTCGTGAGATCGCGGGAATTCTCAAGCAATGGATCCAAGAGGGTCGTTTTGAATTGGGTGTCCCACAGCGACTGTTGCCCAATCCTCTGCGGCGCTGATGAGGAATGTTCGCCGTGGGTTTTGAACGGGCGCTGAAAAAAAAGATTGCCCTGGGTGGCGTGGACACCGAAAAGATGGCGCGCCTTGAGGCGGTGATGGCACCATGGAAAGCCGTGGCGGTGGCCTATTCTGGAGGCGTGGACAGCACTGTGCTGGGCTATCTTCTCGGACACGTTTTTGGAAAACCGGTGCGTTTGTGTCTTGTCAAGAGCCCTTTTCTGGCCGTTCGCGAACTGACCTCGGCCCGATCGGTGGCTTCGGCCCTCCGCCTTCCCTTGCAGATTCTGGCCTTAGACCTGTTGGCCGTGGATGCCGTTCGTTACAATGACACAAATCGATGCTATCATTGCAAAGCCGCCGTGCTGCAGGCCATTGGAGAGAGGTGCAAGAGAGGAGAGGTTCTGGTGGACGGATCCCATGCCGACGATGCAGGGCAGGATCGACCTGGCCGAAAAGCCCTTCTGGAAAGGGATGTTCTTAGTCCCTTGGCTTTGGCGGGATGGACGAAAGCCGATATTCGCCGCGTTGCCCGTATTGCCGGAGTTCCTAACTGGAACAAACCCTCCCAGTCCTGCCTGGCGACCCGAGTGCCTCACGGCACCAGCCTGTGTGCGGCCATTCTGGAACGCATTGAAGCTGCCGAGGAGCTTCTTTATGGCATGGGGTGTCTTCAGGTGAGGGTTCGATGGCAAAGGGAAGGCGCCTTGATTCAGTTGGGGCGGCAGGATCTGTGGCGACTTAACGATACCGAAAGGTGGGCTCACCTGCTTCGGCACATGGCCCGATTAGGTTTTTTGCACGTTGAGCTGGATTCGACTCCGCTGCCGTCGAACTAATGCCGTCAAAAGCGAACCCTTGATCGGTAGAAACTGATGAAAACCAAAGCCAAAGGCATTGGATTGCTCTCCGGGGGGCTGGACAGCATTCTGGCCGTCAAGGTGCTTCAAGAACAACCCCTGGAACTCGTGGGCATTACCTTTAGCACGCCTTTTTTTGATCCGGAACCTGGACTCCTTGCGGGCCGCATGGCCGGCATTCCCGTGCGGGCCGTGGACATCGGTGAGGTGTTCCTGACCATGCTGAAAAACCCGCCTCATGGCTATGGTCGGTACATGAATCCTTGCATCGACTGCCATGGATTGATGCTGCAGGAGGCGGCCAAGATTATGAAGGCCGAAGGCGCGGATTTTCTGTTTACCGGTGAGGTGGTGGGACAGCGTCCCATGAGCCAGCGGCGGGCGGCCTTGAAAATCGTGGAAAAGATGTCCGGTGAGGCCGGTCGCGTGTTGAGGCCTCTGAGTGCCAAGCTGTTGGAACCCACCCTCGTGGAACGGGAAGGCCTCGTGGACAGGGAAAAACTGCTGAACCTTTCTGGGCGTGGCAGAAAACGGCAGATGGAGCTGGCCCAATTTTACGGCCTTCGCGACGTTCCTCAACCGGCTGGAGGCTGCAGGCTCACCAAGGAAGGCTTTGCGAGAAAACTCAAGGAGCTGTTTGCTTTGATGCCCCAAGCAGATCTTCGGCATGTGGAACGGCTCAAGTGGGGGCGTCATTTTCGCCTTGCCACATCATGCCTTTTGGCCTTGGGACGGTCCAAAGCGGAAAATGAACGCCTTTCGGTCATGGCCAGCCCGGACGATGTGGTCCTGAGCGTGCCGTCCCATCCCGGGCCCACGGGGCTATTGTTTGGAACGGGCATAAAGCGCGCCCATGTTCAGGCGGCGGCCATGATTGTGGCGGCATACAGCGATGTGGCCGTTGGGGAACGGGTTTTCGTGCGGTGGGTACAGAGGGGCGTGGAGGGTTGGAGACGCGTCAAGAATGTAGGACGAACCCCCTGGATGCACCGCCTTCTGTGAGTTTCGGCACCGGGTTCGCAATTCGCCGAAAAAGCCGGCTTTCAGGCGATGAAGCCAGCCCTTGTCGAGCCCAGAAGGCATAAGATGCTCCGTCGTTGGGCTAAGCCATTAGAAAAATCGGCCGTGACGGTACGTTTCGCAAAGGGCATTCAAGGCGCAGGAGGCGCAGAGGGGCCTTTGGGATCGGCACACCTGGCGTCCGTGCTGAATGAGCTGGTGGGAAAGTTGCACCCACGATTCTGAAGGAAAAAGGGCGCAAAGGTCCTTTTCAATCTTGTCTGGATCCTTGTGACGGGTCAGGCCCAACCTTTGGGCCACTCGAGCGGCATGCGTGTCCACGGGCAGAGCCGCCACGCCAAAGGCATTGCCCAAAATCACATTGGCCGTCTTTCGGCCAACGCCGGGCAAGCGCAGCAGGTCCTTGAGCGTTCCAGGAACTTTTCCCCCGTATTCGGCCACGAGCATATGGCAAGCTTTTTTGAGGTTTCGTGCTTTGACTCGGAACAGACCGACGGGTTGAATGCACGCTTCGATGGCTTCATCGGAAGCTTGGGCGACGGCCTGTGGGGAAGGAAAGAGTCGAAAAAAAAAGGGCGTGACCGTATTCACCCGAGCATCGGTGCATTGGGCGGAAAGAATCGTGGCCACGAGCAGTTGAAAGGCGTCTTCATACGACAAACTGCATCGTGCGTCCGGGTAGAGTGCGTGGAGAACTTTCAGAATGTGCGCCGCCCTTTCTTGCTCAGATGCTTGAGCTTTTGGGGAATCTTTCATCGTGAAAGGCTTTCATTAAGTGGGATCAAGTATGTCTTGGGCCCTGAAGAGCTTGGGAGCGTGAAGGCCACTTTTTATGGCAAAGTTCATGTTGGATTTCAAGCGGCAACATCTTATAATCGAAAAACTGCGCTAGAGGCGAGAACTTCAGAGGGAAAGGAGAATGGAATGTCGACTCTTCGTCAGGTGTGTCACTGCGAAAACTGCGGCAACGAAGCGGATATGGTGGTGACCTGCACGTGGGTGGATGTGGAAGAAGATTCGGGAAAAGTTTCCAAGAAGAAAAAGGAAACCCGCAAGTGCACCATGTGCGGTCATGAAGCCGACATGATTTTGGATGAGGACAAATGAAAAAGCACGCCATATGGGGGATCGATGTCGCGATGAGCATGGCCCGTTCCAAGAGACCGGTTCCCAAACACATCATTGTGTGCCCGTTTTGTGAAATGGGGCAGCCCATTCCCACGGATTTTGATGCCATTCATCGATGCCAGTGCGGCGCCTGCTTCAAGGTGTGTGGGCACCACGCCATGGAAGACAGCATGTCCGACATCGCTGAAGAGCTGTGGGAAGAGGATGAACTGGACTTCATTCGATCTGTGCCGATGGATTTCTGCAATGTGGTGGTGGAACGCGATTTCGACCGCCTGCTGGACCTCAAGCAGACGGCGGATCCCAATGAAATCTCCAGGTTCTGCAAATACGACGTGGGCTCGCCCCTGAGCCTGATTTGGGTGAAAAGGCTTTTCTGAGGTCCCATGCGGGTCGTTTTGGTGTCCATGCCTTGGGCTTTGGCCGATCGCCCATCCATTCAACTTGGCGCACTGAAGGCCTTTGTCACACAACAGTTTTCCAACCGCCTGCACGTCATGACGGCCCACCCTTACCTGTCGGTGGCAAGGGATTTGGGCCGTTGCCTTTACCAAAGAATTGCCCAACGCTCGTGGCTCGGCGAGGCCGTCTACGGGGCGTTGCTTTTTCCGGAACGTTTTGTGGCCTGCGAAAAGCTCTTTCAGAGACAATGGCGACGATTCAAAGCCGGCTTCGCGCCTAACTTTCAGCAGATTGTGCTGACGGTTCAACGGCTTCATGAAACCATGCCTTTGTGGGCTCATCTGGAGCAAGCCCATGTGGTGGGATTCTCCGTCTGTTTTGCCCAGCTCACCTCATCCCTTTACCTGGCTCGAGCCGTCAAAAAACGGGTTCCCGCCGCCCACATTGTTTTCGGTGGCAGCTTGGTCAGCGGTTCCCTGGGAAAGTCCGTCATGGAACTTTTCCCATGGGTCGATTTCGTCATCAGCGGCGAGGGAGAAAAGCCCCTGGTGCGACTGTTGTCGCGCCTTCTCGAAGCGCACGAAGGGAGATTGAACCATGGCGATTCCTGGAGTGCCGGAATTTATTATCGCCTGGAAAAGGACCAGGTGGGCGGCGGCGGATTGGACCAGATGACCAATCTCGAGGATCTTCCTCTTCCCGACTACGCCGACTTTTTCCAAGAAGCCGCCCTTCTTGAGGAGCGCACACCGATTTTTGCGCTGCCGGTGGAATCCAGCCGAGGCTGCTGGTGGCATAAGGTTCGAGAAGACAAGCCCAACCGCAGGGGTTGCCGATTTTGCAACCTGAATGTGCAATGGCGCGGCTATCGATCCAAAAAACCGGATCGGATTGCCATGGAACTGCAGACCTTGGCGCAAAGGCATGGATCTCTGCGCTTCGTTTTCGTCGACAATGCTTTAAATTCTGCAAGACTTCTGGAGACGGCGGCGAAGCTTCAGAGGACGGGCAAGGACTTTGACCTGTTTGGAGAGGTGCGCCTCCCTTTGAGCCGGGCACAGGTGAGGGCTTTGAGACGGGCGGGTTTTCAAAAAATCCAGGCGGGGGTCGAAGCCTTAAGCAATGCCCTGCTGCGGCGGCTGGGCAAAGGCACGCGGCTCATCGACAATGTGGCCTGGATGCGCCACTGCGAAGAATTTGGGATCGAAAACCGATCCAACCTGCTCTTGGAATTTCCCGGCACCACCTCGGAGGAAGTGCAAGAGACGCTGGCGGTCCTACGCCTGATCACCATATTTCGGCCTCTTAAGGGCGTGAGCTTTTGGCTGGGGGAAGGCAGCCCTGTGGCCATGAACGCGACGGCCCATGGCCTTTGCGCCGTAGGCAATCATCCCTATTACGCGGCCCTTTTCCCCGAGAAGCTTTATCGACGGGGCCGTTTTCTTATTAAAACATACCGAGGCGATCGCTCCCATCAGCGCAGGCTGTGGCAGCCCGTGCGGCAACGCCTTGCGGCATGGCAAAAGGAAGACGCCGCCTTTCGCGCTCAAACGGGTGGCATGACACCCAGATTGGGTTACAGCGATGGTGGGGAATTTCTTCTCATTCGACGGCGGGATCAGGAGGGGCAGGTGAATGAAACCTTTCGCCTTTCCGGGCCGTCTCGAGACATCTACCTCAGCTGCCTTGATCCCGTGCCATTGGAAGATTTGCATTCGAAACACGGAAGGTTTTCCAGCCGAAGCCTCGAAGGTTTTCTGCGCGACATGGTCGCCAAGGGGTTGGTTTTTGAGTCTCAAGGTTGGTTTTTGAGTCTGGCCGTGCGCGAGGGTGTCCAAAAATTTTTTATGGCAGGGGACGGGGCCGAGCCGTCGGTTCGAGATCGGGCTTCCTAAGGTTCCTGACGGCATGGGGCCCTTTCGTGGGCATGCTTTGAAAAGGATTGGATCTTCGGTCGTTCGAAAAGGCTCGATCCAGAGCAGGACGGTGCCCCATCGATGCAACACGCTTGCAGGCATTTCTTTCAACAAAAAGCGTTTTCAGACACATGGCCTGATCTGGATTGGACTTCCGGCTTGACTCGCGTAGGTTGATTGTTTAGTCTGACGTTCATGAAGAACAGGAAGTTTTCACGAAGGCCCGCAAGATAAAAGGTATTCATGAGCAGAACACCGCAGCGGGAAAAGATTGAGGCATCCATTGACTGAAGTTGGGAGGGTTTCCAGGCCGCGGCGCCTTGGAAGGTAGAGGGATGGTGGAAGGACATTGATGAATCCACCGAGAGGTAGATTGTGGAACGCAATCTTTGATGATTTTTAAAAAAAGAAAGGAGCGGTGTATGGAGAGAAGGAAAAAATGGGTTGTTTTGTTGGCGGTGTTTCTTATGGGAGGGTTTCTGAGCGGACCGGTGGAGGCCCAAACCAAGCTCATACCCAAGATTGACAACTTTATTCTCTTTCCGGATCAATCGGGTTCTATGTACATGACCCACGCCAAGCTGGGCAAGGTCAAGATGGCCCTGGCCAAGGAAGTCATGTTCAAAATGAACGATGAGATTCCCGAACTGGGCTATCAGGGCGCCCTGGACCTTTTTGCGCCGTGGCAGAAAATTGCCGATCCTGCCGTCTACAAAAGGAACACCTTTGGAGAAGCCATTGCGAAGATTAAGAACGAACAGGCTATATTTGGCCGTCTGACGCCCATGGGCCCGGGAATTAGTTCCCTGGACACAGTCCTTTCCGGCTTGAGCGGCAAGACTGGGATTATTATTGTTTCCGACGGCGCGGCCAACCAGGGGCCCGACCCCGTAGCGGCCGCACAGGCGATTCACAGCAAATATCCTCAGGTGTGTTTTCATGTCATCAGCTTTGCGGAAGAGCCCAAAGGGGCTGAGATTTTGAAAAAGATTAGCGGCATTGGGGGCTGTGGTGTGCACGCGGAAGGTGCCACCCTTCTAGCCGATTCGGCGGCACTGAAGCAGTTTGTCAAAGATGTTTTCTACACCGCCGCCGTTGAAACTAAAAAAGAAGAAGTCATCATTTTGCGGGGTATCAACTTCGATTTCGATAAATCAGACATCAAGCCCGAATGGAAGCCCGTGCTTGACGAAGGCGCCGAAGTGCTTGTCAAGAACCCCAACATCAACATCATCATCGAAGGGCACACCTGCTCTATCGGCACCGAGGCCTACAATCAGAAGCTTTCCGAACGCCGGGCTCAGTCGGTCTTCGAGTACTTCGTCTCCAAGGGGATCAGTCCTTCTCGCATGAAGACCGTCGGATATGGTGAGTCCAAGCCTAAGGCGGACAACGCCACGGAAGAAGGCCGCCGCATCAACCGTCGTGTGGAAATCAAAGTGGTGAAATAACCGACACCACGCAGCCGCATGGAGGCTGGGCCACAGTGTGAGCCCGGCCTCTTTTTTGGGGAAAAAGCTGCCATGTGGGAAAAGAGTGTTCTTGGCATGGTTGCCGTCGTGTTTGTGTGCCTCTTGGGTTTTTCTTGTGCCCTAGCCACCGACGAAAAAGAAGCCGCTCAGCTTTTCGAATCCTTTCAGTCGGAATGGATGAAAAAGCTTTCCCAAAATGGCCTGTACGGACAGAAAACAATATCTTTTCAAGAAATTAAGGGCCAAAAGAAAGTGGTGGCTCGATACTCGGAGTTGGGAACGATCACGGAATCCCGCGTGAAAAGAACCGAATCCAAGGAATGTCCCTTTGTGGGGGTTTTGACCTACGAGGAGAGGATTTGTGAGAGTGACGGGCCGAGTGGAGCCGACGCGGCGAAGGGGCCTTTTTCCTGCTGGACACGAACCGTTACGGAAGTTTTTCGTTTTGCCAACGGCAAGTGGGTTTATTGAGGTGATCCTGATTGATTGCGGTCCAAAACGTCAGTAAGTTTCTTGGCAACAAAGAGCTTTTTCGTCATGTTTCCTTTCATATTCATCCCGGCGACCGCATCGGGGTTGTCGGGCCCAACGGAGCCGGCAAGACCACGCTCTTTCGCGTTCTCTTGGGGGAGACGGATCCTGACCAGGGCGCGGTGAGCCGCGCCAAGAATCTATCCTTGGGTTATCTTCCGCAACAGTGGTCTCCGCCCCAAGGTCTTACCGTTTTGGCCCACACGCAGGCCGCCTGTTCAGAACTGTTTCAATGGCGCCGTGAAATGGACGCGTTGGAATCGGCCATGGCTGAGGCCGACACGCCTGAAGAGGCGCAGATGCTGGCCGAACGGCACGCTGCGCTGCAGAGCCGGCTTGAGCATCTTGGCCCCTACGACTTGGAGGCGCGGGCGCAAAGGATTCTAGTGGGTCTTGGCTTTTGTTCGAATGATTTTCATAAACCTGTGGCGTCGTTAAGCGGCGGGTGGGCTATGCGCGTGGAACTGGCCCGCTTGCTTCTTCTCGAACCGGACGTCTTGTTTTTGGATGAACCCACTAATCATCTCGATCTGGAATCCATTCTTTGGCTGGAAGCCTATCTTCAGGAAACTCGCTCGGCCGTCTTGGTCGTCTCCCATGATCGATTCTTCTTGAACAGGGTGGTTCGAAAGATTCTGGAGCTGGAAAATGGCCGTGTGGAAATGTATCAGGGAAACTTTGACGTCTATGTGAAAGAAAAGGCGTTGCGCCGCCGAATTCTTGAAGCGGCTAAGGAAAACCAGGACGCTCGCATACGGCATATTGAGAATTTTATTGCGCGAAACCGCGTGCGCAAGGATCGAGCCCGTCAAGTTCAGAGCCGACTCAAAATGCTGGAAAAGATAGAACGTCTAGAAGCCCCTGGGGTTCAGGAAACGGTCCGCTTTAAGTTTCCAGAACCTGAGCGATGCGGCCGACGGGTGTTGGAACTTGTGGGCGTGCGCAAGGTTTTCGGGAACCACCTAGTTTATGACGGAGTGGACCTAGTGGTGGAACGTGGCGATCGCATCGCTCTGCTGGGGCCCAACGGTGCGGGAAAGAGCACTCTGTTGAAGATGCTTGCCGGCAAGGAACCCGTCACCGAAGGGGAGGTTCGGCGGGGTCACAACGTGAAGGTGGGCTACTACGCCCAGCACCTCTGGGAGGAACTGAAGGCGGAAAATACCGTCTTAGAGGAAGTTCTTTCCATATCCGGCGCCTTGACCCTCACCTCCGTAAGAACTTTGCTCGGCGCATTCCTCTTTAAGGGAGACGATGTGGAAAAGAAGGTGGGGGTGCTGAGCGGCGGCGAAAAGGCCCGGTTGAGCCTCTGCAAACTCCTGGTTCAGGCCCCCAACGTTCTACTGCTGGACGAGCCGACCAACCATTTGGATATTCCGGGTCGGCAGGTGCTGGAGGACGCTTTGACGGCGTATGCGGGCACGGTCTGCTTCGTAAGTCACGACCGGCACTTCATCAATGCTTTGGCAAACAAGTTCGTGGTGGTGCACCGAAACCGGCTGGACCTTTTGCCGGGCAACGCCGACGACTACGAGCGCGTGTGGAAGAGAGGCATCCAAGGCGAAGAAAACGACGGCGTGCCTTCATACCCGACGCCTCTTGCGGAGCCTGAAGGGATTGTCAAATCAAAGTTAAAGATCAAGGAGCGAAAAAGATGGGAGGCGAAGCGCCGCAATGCTTTGTATCGACAGAAGAAACCTCTGCAGGATCGCCTCACGGCGCTGGAAAAGGACCTGGATCGTCTCCATGAGGAGCGGGACCGTTTGAGCGCCGTTTTAGCGGACCCCGCCACCTACCATGGCACGAACGATGTGGCGGCGCTGCAGCGGCGCTATCGGCAGTGTGAGGAGGAGATTTCACGGGTGACGGCGCAGTGGGAAGAGACAGCTTTGGCTCTGGAGTGCTTGGAAAGACAATTTGCACAAGATAATAAAAGCATTGGGTAACCAACGGGCCAAGGCCTTGCAGATCCTGGGAAGCGAGAGTCCCAGGGGAAAAAGAGGAGGATGACAATGAAGGTGTTGAGTCTTGGTGTGGCGGCAATGCTTTTGGTCATGTCCACGGTTGGGTGTGTGCCGGGACCCACCACGCAACAGCATTTGGAATCGGCCACATGGCTCGGCGTGGTTGGTGCCGGCGTGGGCGCCCTCATCGACAACAAAAATCGGTGGCGTGGAGCGGTGATTGGAGGAGCCATCGGTTCCTTGGCCGGATACGGCATAGCGGAAGTGTCTCAGCGGGCGGCGGAGGAGGCGGCTCGGCGACGGCAGACCGTGACCTACCACAATCCCAGCACCAACGAGTGGGTGCAGGCCGATCCCGTGAGCTATCAAGGGCAAACAGCCACGGTGCGCACACGTACCTATCAGGGAAACCAAATGACTAACGAGCGCTACCTGACCGTTCCGGCATATTGACAACCTGAAAAGGCTTTTCGAGGTGCAGCTCCGGTGGCCGAAACGATTTATGTGCGGGGATTGGGAGGCGTCGCCGCGCCTACCGCCAGCCCTTGAATACGTTTCAAGTGGGCTTCCAGCACGGCGTTTCCTGGATGGATCTTCAGGGCTTGTTGCAGCGTGGCTATCGCCGTGGAAAAATCCCGGCGCACTTCATAGAGACGTGCGAGGACCAGCCATGCGCCCGGATCAAGCCCTCTTTTTCGAAGGCGCCTTCGTACCAAAAAGATGGCCAGGCGACTGCCGTAGTCGTAATACAGCTGCTTTGGGTAATCTAGAATGCTCATGGAGAAAGACTCCTTCCTGTCGTGGATCGACCGGTTCGAGCGAGTGAAGCCATGGGTACATGCCGAACGACCATACCTCGACTTTTAGCCTTCGCCCACAATCGTCGACTGGCTTCTCGCTTGTTGGGATCATCCATGGGAACAAAGTGCACAATGATTTCAAAGGCGGTGCACGCCTCCAGGTCGGGTGTGTCGTCGCACACCAGCGCCCCGCAGCGCCCTCGCCCCGACAAGTCCAAGCCGATAAGAACCGGTTCCATGGCCATGCTCGCCTTTTCGGCGTGTGTCACAATGCGGTGAGGGATAAAACTTGGCTTAGAAAAACTCCACAAAAGTCCGTCCAATTGTTGCGCGGAAACGGTCGATCCCGTAAAGATGAACACGCGGTGACCTTCATCCACCAGGCGTTCGACCCATCGACACAGGTCCCGACGTTGTTCCTTAATGGACGTTTCAACGAAAAACATCTGCGGCGTCATGGAAAACCGGCTCAACACGTCAAATGAAAGGCTGCGGCCACCTTTTTTCCGGCCTTGACCAGATCGTTGAAAATTCGAACCGCCTCTTGCGTGGGCTCATCAATCAGCTCAATCCCCTTGTCCTGGCAGGCTCGACGCACCTCATCGGACGGTTTCATCAAGCCCGGACTTCCACGGCCGATTACCAGCACCGAGGGTTGGGCTTTCAAAAGGTCCAGAATGTCTTCCACATAGACCTTGTGCCCTTCTTTGCGCCACCAGTTGGGAATAACCTGTGGTCCGATAATCTTCAAATCGGCTTGGTACGTCGTGCCTCCAATATCCATGGACCCAAAACGGTACCCATCGATCATCGCTGCCCTCCACACGTGCGATGCATTGTGAACACACTTTTATTGATGACAAGCTTTGCGGACCAATTCAAGACAATCGGTGCCAAAGCGCGCCGTCATGGCTTCCACAAACCCTTGGGACGGCGTCACGTGCAGCTTGCTGTTCAAGGCGATGACGGCCGTCGCCTGGCCGTCCACATCCACATGCAGCATGGTTTGGCAGTTCCCGGCGTGCGCCACCAGCAGGTGGCGCAAGGTTTCCAGAGTGTTGCGGTCCAGAACATGGGCGGGAAGTTTAATCAGCACAGCATCCACCGATCGGCTTTGCGCCTCTTCCAGGGTGAGAATTTCATCGGCCAGGACCTTGGATCCCTTTTCGTCGTGCTGCAACGTGCCGAAGATGGCCAGGGGATCGTCCCCATGAAGAAGGAAGCGGGCCTTGAGATAAGTTTCGGGAAAGCACACCACTTCCAGTGTCCCTTCCTTGTCTTCGAGGTTGAGGAACGCCATGCGTTCTCCCTTTTTGGTCGTCACTTCTTTGGTCAAGGAAACCAGCCCGCACAGAATGACCTTGGCCCCCTCTGGCTTTTCTCGAACCTTCTGCGTGTCCGCCGTGCAGAGGGTTTTGAGAATATCCATATAATGGTCCAGAGGGTGTCCGGAAATGTAAAAGCCGAGGGTTTCCTTTTCGTAGTTAAGGACCGTTCGGCTGTCCCAGGAGGGCACTTCGGGAAGGCTTTGGGGTTCCGGACTGTGATCACTAGAGGCGCGGAGCAGATCAAAGAGACTCAGTTGCCCGGCGTTGCGGTCCCGCTGCCGAACCTGAGCTCTTTCTAAGGCCTGATCCATGGCGGCCAGAACCCTGGCTCGGTCCGGGTGAATGGAGTCAAAAGCACCGCACTTGATCAAGTGTTCCAGAACGCGGCGGTTGACTTTGGAAGAGTCCACACGTTCGCAAAAATTGTAGATAGACGTAAACGGGCCGTCTTTGGCCCGCGCGGCCAGAATGGCTTCAATGGCCCCTTCGCCCACGTTTTTCACCGCGCCGAGCCCGAAGCGAATCTTGCCTTCCACGACGGTAAAGTCCAGTTCGCTGACGTTGACGTCGGGCGGCAGCACCGCAATGTTCTTGTCGCGACATTCGTTGATGAGTTTGACCACCTGGTCGGTGTTGCTAAGAAAACTGTTGAGTAAGGCGGCCATGAATTCCACGGGATAATGGGCCTTGAGGTAGGCGGTCTGGTAGGCGATGAGGGCGTAGGCGGCGCTGTGGGATTTGTTAAAGCCGTAGCCGGCAAACTTGTCCATGAGGTCAAAGATATGGTTGGCTTTGGTGAGGTCGATACCGTTTTCCCTGGCGCCGGCCAGAAAACGTTCGCGCTGGGCAGCCATGACTTCCGGAATCTTTTTGCCCATGGCCCGCCGCAAAATGTCGGCTTCGCCCAAAGTGTAGTTGGCCAAAACTCGAGCGATTTCCATGACCTGTTCTTGGTACAGAATGACGCCATAGGTGGATTCGAGAATTGGCCGAAGCGGTTCCAGGTCGTAACTCATCGGAATGCGCCCGTGTTTTCCATCAATGTAATGGTCTACCATGCCGCTTTTGATGGGCCCCGGTCGATACAAGGCCACCAAGGCCACGATGTCGTCAAAGCGTTCGGGCTGAAGGCGCACCAGAATATCCCGCATTCCTGAACTTTCCAGCTGAAAAACACCCGTGGTATCGGCGCGACCGAGAAGCTGATACGTCTTAGGGTCATCGAGGGGAAGCCGTTTCATGTCCAGCCGAACCCCGTGGTTTTTTTCGATGAGCTGCACGGCGTTGTGAATCACTGTGAGGTTTCTCAGGCCGAGAAAGTCGAACTTGATGAGCCCCGCTTTTTCCACGTACTTCATGGAAAACTGGGTAACCACCTTGCCGTCTTGGTCTCGAAAAAGAGGCATGTATTCCACGAGGGGTTTGTCGCTGATGACCACTCCGGCGGCATGAGTGGATGCATGGCGCGTGAGGCCTTCCAGAGCCTGAGCGATTTCAAAGAGTTCTCGAATTTGTGGATTGTCGCGCTGCAGTTCCACGAGGCGAGGTTCCTGCTCAAAGGCTTTCGCAAGGGTTACGTCCGGCCCGGCGGGAATCAGCTTGGCGATCTTATCCACTTCATTGTACGGCATGGCCAGAGCGCGCCCTACGTCCCGCACCACGGCTTTGGCCTGCATGGTGCCAAAGGTGGCGATCTGGGCCACTTGGTCCCTGCCGTATTTTTCCGACACGTACCGAAAGACCTCATCCCGGCCCAGCACACAAAAATCCACGTCGATATCGGGCATGCTGATGCGTTCCTTATTTAGGAATCGCTCAAAGATCAGGCCGTGCTCGATGGGATCCAAATCCGTAATGCCCATGACGTAGGCGACCAGACTTCCGGCGGCAGAACCTCGGCCCGGCCCCACCGGAATGCCACGGTTCTTGGCGTAGGCGATAAAATCGGCCACGATAAGAAAATAGGCCGCAAAGCCCATATCCACGATAACATCCAGTTCGTACTGAAGCCGCTTGCGGTATTCTTCCAGATCCTGGTCGGAAAGGTGGGGCCGGTTGTGGCGAATTTCCGAGAGCCTTTTTTCAAAGCCTTTCATGGCCGTTTTGCGAAACTGCGTCTCAATGGATTCACCGTTGGGCACCGGAAACACGGGAAAGTGATACTCCCCCAAAGGGATCTTCAATGAACACATATCGGCAATGCGCACGGTGTTTTCCAAGGCTTCGGGCACATGAGAAAATTCCCTAAACATTTCCTCGGGGGATTTGAAATAGAGCTGATCTGTTCGAAATTTCATGCGCTTTTCATCCAGAACGTTTTTTCCCGTCTGAATGCACAGAAGAATGTCGTGAGCGCGAGCGTCGCTGCGTGTGAGGTAGTGGCAGTCGTTGGTAGCCACCAGAGGTAGGCCGGTCTCTTTGGCCAGGGCAATGATTTTTTCGTTTACTATGGCCTGTTCGGGAATGCCGTTGGCTTGAATTTCCAGAAAGAAGCGGTCCTCGCCAAAAATTTCTTGGTATTCTCGAGCTGCACGACGCGCGGCGTCCGCTCTGTCGTGCAAAAGTTCCATAGCCACCTCCCCTTTCAGGCAACCAGACAGAGCGATGAGGCCTTCGTGATGAGCGCGAAGCAGTTCCTTGTCAGCTCGAGGTTTGTAATAGAACCCTTCCAAGTATCCTAGAGTGACGATTTTCAGAAGGTTTTTGTAACCGGTGAGGTCTTGAGCCAGCAGGATCAGATGCTGATTCCTGTCGTCGTCGGCTCCATTTGTTGCCGTTCCGGCAGGACCAAAAGCGCCTCGCGTATGACGGCCTCTGGGCGCAAGATAGATTTCGCAGCCGATGATAGGTTTGATTCCTGCCTTTTTAGCTTTTTCGTAGAATTCCAGAGCCCCGAACATGTTGCCATGGTCGGTGACGGCCACGGCATGCATTTCAAATTCCTTGGCTTTGTGAACGAGATCGTCCAAGCGAATGGCGCCGTCCAGAAGACTGTACTGGCTGTGTACATGCAAGTGAACAAAAGGTGGCATGCCTCCTCCTCACCCATTCTTCACCCTGATCGTCCCGTAGCGTGGCCACTTCCGAGTCAGCCCATATCTGAAAAGCGCTCGATCTTTCCTTCATGATCCTGTAGGTTAGATCGCCTTGCCTTGGGGTTGGGAATGGGTTTTCGATCAAAGTTGAACAGAGAATACGGACCGTCGGCACGCCGACGCTGGAAAGCGCTTAGCAGTCGCTCCCACTGTCCGGCTTCCATCGGCGTGAAGCTTTCGCCCAAGTCTATGAGGAACGTGCGGTACCCCATGGCTTCCAGTTCGGGAACTTTCTCAAACCAATTGCAGGGCCGGTCAGCATAAAGGGCGGCCAGAGGCCCTTCCCTACGATACACATAGACGTCTCCGCGCAGTGTTCTGAGCGGTCGGTTTTCCAAAAGGGGCGGCTGAATCCGGGAAAGAAACAGCGAAGGCCGGCCATACACCGACACGACGGGAATTGAAGGCACGGGGTCTGCGACGATCTCACGAAGTTCGTCTCGCGTGATTTCCCACGACAGCACCACGCAACGACAACCGGCCTCCGCCACGGCCGCCATGGCGGCCTTGTTGCGCACATTCATGCGGGATCCCGCGACGAGAAAAATCTTTTCGCTTTCAAACATCCAGTCCAGGTGGCTCCAGTTGTTGATCTCCCAAGCTCGATAACCTTTGGACACATACCAGGCCACGGCCTTACGGTAGTACTCCACGTCCTTTTCAAATAGGACGGGGGGAAGAGCCCAGCCGAATCGTTTTTTTTGCGCTTCGTGCAGGCGTCTCTTAGCCACCTTTTCCAGGTTCTCTCGGCTGGCCACAAGCCAGACCCTCTGAGCGGGTGAGCTCATGGCACGCCCGAGATCGGAGAGCGAACGGATCTTTATCCATAGAGACGGCGTCAGTCGCCGCACATTTAATGGCCCGCGGAAGAAATGCTCCTCGAGGGACTCATGGCGGTTCCACTGATGGCGGTAAGAAAGGGGCCGAGGGGCGTCCCGAACAATGGATTGCCAGAGCTTGTTTACTGGTAGTGGTTTTCTTCCGATGCGAAAAAGACGAGCCCCCGTAACGAGTTCCACGGGGGTCCTCGTGGTGAAGAGCACGGAACCCCGGGCCGAGGTCTCCTCCATGAACGTTCCATCTTGAGCCTGAATACCGTCTAGAACGAAAGAGGGCGCTTCTTTGCCATCGGGGGATTCCGGGCGCAATCGGTCGCCCACGCGCACCGGATGGCGAAGATCGACCTTCAGCCCGTCGAGGCCTACGGACCTGACGGTCGCGACCCACAGGCCACTGGATCCGGAACGGTGCGGACTGAGGATTTCTTTCGAGGGATCTTTGCCGAAAAAAGCGTCGGTGAGGCGGCGTGCTGGCGCTCGAGTGAGCCAATCGCGGGCTTCTTCCACGGCCACGTGAACTCGGTCGTCGGGAGTGTCTAACACGTGTCGGTAGGCGCGAACCACGGTGGCGATGTATTCGGCATCCTTCATGCGCCCTTCGATCTTCAGGGCGGCCAGGCCGAGTTTCCTCAGGTGAGGAAGGTGAGCCAGGGCGGAAAAATCGTTGCAGGAAAAGAAATACCCGGATTTTCGGTCTTGGACGTAACGAAGACGACAGGGTTGCACACACCGGCCTTGCAGACCGCTGTGCCCGCCGCGAAAACTGCTGGCCAAACAAAGCCCGGAAATGGAGTAGCAAAGGGCTCCATGGACGAAAATTTCCAGTTCCGCTTGAGTTTTTCGCCGAATGGCTTGAATCTCTTCCAGTGTGAGTTCTCGAGCGAGGACGATGCGGCGTGCGCCGAGCCTTTCCAGAACGTTTACTCCAGCACTGTTGTGCACAGCGGTGAGGGTGCTGGCGTGTAGAGGAAGAGAAGGAAAATGATGACGGCACAGAAAAAAAAGACCGGGATCCTGAACAATGAGCGCGTCCACACCGAGGTCTGAAAGGGCCTGCAGGGTGTCCATCACAGAGGGGATTTCTTGACCCGTGACGACGCTGTTCAGAGCCACGTAGACTGCCACACCTCGACGGTGCGTGAAAGGAAGAAGCCGGGCCAGATCGTCCAGAGTGAAATTGACGGCGTGAGCGCGAGCACTGAAGTTTTTTAGGCCGAGGTAGATGGCATCTGCGCCGTTTTCTACGGCAGCCCACAGCGCTTCCCAGTGTCCTGCCGGAGCCAACAGTTCGGGCAAGACGCTTCCGCTTCCATGGAGTGTTCGGGGCTTTTTCGGCATGAGTTCTGCCATCTCCTTGCAGCCTTTCATGCCACGGGGTCGCTCCATGTTTGAAGCCGTTCGATTAAGACCATCAGGGCCGTCACGGAAGCTTCCATGAGCTGGCGACCCTTTTCTGCGGAGGCCGCCTTGGGGTTTCCCCAGACCCCCGAGGGCCAATAGGACCTCTTATGACGCACAAGAATATGATCGGGAAAGCTGGGATGGGCTTCGTCCGCTGTTCCCTGGACCCACTGAGGGTGCAAATGGAGCATGAGAGACGTTTCCACTTCACCGGCGTGAGAGTCGTTGGGGGTCTCCTGAAGGTGTGTCCAGGCTTTGCGGCCTATGTCCAGCACGGAACAGACGGCCAGGCGCAAGTCCGAAAACCGATGCATGAGTTCTTCGCCGGCGTCCACCAGCGTCGCCATGTGGGTTCCTCCCGCGTGGCCGCTTAGGATGAGCGCATTTCTCATCCCTTGGTGATAAAAGCCTTTCACCACATCCTGAATGAGGGCATGAAGCGTGCGTGACCGAAGGCTCACGGTACCCGGGTGTTCACTAGAACTTCGGCACAATCCATACCACAATGGAGGTGCCGACCAGACGGGCATGCGGCGGGCCACGGCATTGGCGAGGGCCACCGCATGAAGCGTGTCGGTGCCCAGAGGAAGATGCGGCCCGTGTTCTTCCACGGAACCGCATGGAATAATGACAGTACGAATCTTCTGCCGTTCCTTTTCAAAAAACTCCATCGTACATTCTTCCAGAACAGGCACAGCCTCCTCCGAATCGTAAAGTTGTTTTCCACCCCTTTTAGTGAGCACACCATCCTTATCCCGATCCACACATCGGAAGCAAGTGGCATGGACGCCGCAAGACTCGTTCAAACACTTTTATAATGTGAGAGCTGGGGGGTTATCATGCAATGCTCCAGGTGGGTGCAGGACCGGTGATGCGCAGTGCCCGTGGGCCGCGCGCCTTTCTATTGACCTTTTAAGGCCAAAAAAGTTAAAGGAAGACCATTCTGGACCGTGAGTAAATTTTTCGGGAAAGAAACATGGAACAAACCACCAGCCAAGGACTCACCAGCGAGCTCTACAAGACCATCATCGCGATCGTCGATGAGCGAGTCCGCGAAATCCGCGTCACTCGAGAGGGCTTCGACGACCTCAAACAAGTGGTGCGAGAACTGGCGGAGGCGCAAAAGCGCACAGAAGAGCGTTTGGACAGCCTGGCGGCCAAAGTCGAAGATCTGACGGAGGCGCAGAAACGCACGGAGGCCCGAGTCGAGGAGCTGGCGGAGGCGCAGAAGCGCACAGAAGAGCGTTTGGACAGCCTGGCGGCCAAAGTCGAGGAGCTGGCGGAGGCGCAGAAACGCACGGAGGCCCGAGTCGAGGAGCTGGCGGAGGCGCAGAAGCGCACAGAAGAGCGTTTGGACAGCCTGGCGGCCCGAGTCGAGGAGCTGGCGGAGGCGCAGAAGCGCACGGAGGCCCGAGTCGAGGAGCTGGCGGAGGCGCAGAAAAAAACCGAATTCAAGCTGGCTACCCTGACTGAAGAGCACCGCAAGACGCGGGAAATGCTGGGCGGTTTGGCGCACACGGTGGGATACCGCCTTGAAGATGAAGCCATTTGGGCACTGCCGCGTCTGTTGGCTCGCGATTTCGGCATGACGATCGAGGCGCCGTTGGAACGCAGCTGGCTCGAATCCGGCCCCAATCGTTATATGGAAGTCAATATTTGGGGTTCGGGTGCGTTGGAGGGCCGGAGGGTCCATATCTTTGGTGAAGCGAAGTCGCAACTCAAAAAGAGCGACGTGGACAAGTTCCTTGTCACGGTGGCCAAGGTTCGCCAGATTACCGGCACGGAGGTTTTTCCGGTTCTTGTCACGTACCAGACATCTCCGAGCGTGAAGCGGGCCGCGGCCGAAAAGGGTATCAAGCTCTACATGTCTTACGAGCTTCGAGTTTCCGATTCAACTTCGTGAAGATCAACATGATTGTGTTGGGCCTTTCTGGTGGGCATTTTCTCTTCAACACCGATGTTCTTTGAATGGGATGCCCCATGCCTCAACTTTCGGAGATCGAGGGCACTATTTGGAGATGTTCTCGTCATGGCTTCTGATCGGTTATTTTATCTCACGGCTTGCAGCATCCCCAAGTGTTCTCACCGGGACCAGGTAAACGGTGACCCAGGTGCTCGACCAGGTCGTGGCCTCTCACGTCCCAAAGACCCAGCCGATGTCTTGAGAAAAATTCATTGCCGCCTTTTTTGGAGGCGTCGCCGTTTGGGCAGGTCAACGCGCCTCAGATCTTTTTATCATCAACGGCCTGGACGGCGGGTCGAAAGATCCGACGCTTCAGCAGATTTGCGAACTTTACGCAGACACTTACCACGAATGGTCACAACGGTGTTCAACCCGGGACCGCCTTAACCAGTGAATATCGACTGGACAAAGTGGCATCTGTACTCATGAGGACGCCCGTGAGGGTTCGCGAGCAATAACCTTTCAAGGCAAGGATTGCCTCATTGGGTCATAACCACCGTGCGGTGTTGGTTGAGGATTTCGGACCTACGAGGGGCACCTGCGCCGATACAGGCACATGGGTGGACGGCTAGGAGATGACTTGAGTGGAAGCCCAAGAAGGTGAGGGCGGGTTTCATTAAGTGTCTCTTTGGCATATCGGGCAGTGAATCTCTTGTCTCCGGCACTGAGGCTTGTGGGTGAGAGATCCTCCCACTGCCGTTAAATGATCGATGGAGAGGGTCGAGGCTACTGGGGGGAACAAACCCTGGGCAAACCGCCCCGGGGCCCTTCTTTGACGGCATATTCTATGGTGCCGATGGGAACGCCATGATCTGGCGACTGAGGATGAACAATCGGTGTTGGAATGGCACGCGCACTTGAGTCTTCCGGTGGTGGCGTTGGCGGTGGGAGTCAATGTGCCGTTTGGCTATTGGCGCGCTCATGTCCAGCGGTTTTCACGGGCATGGTTCCTGGCCATCCATCTTCCCGTGCCGCTGGTTGTCGCCCTGCGACTCGTGTCGGGGCAAGGTTGGCGGCTGGCTTCCATCGCCGTGTTCGTCGGGGCTTTTTGCCTTGGGCAATGGTTGGGTGGTATGGCTTACCGGGTTTTTAAGAAAGGTCGCAGGCTGTGATGGATGCATTGGCCGTAAGGTAACCTCAAGAGAAAGGAACGATTCTATGGCGGGCAAAAAGATTTTGATGCTGGTGGGAGATTTCGTGGAAGACTACGAGGTGATGGTTCCTTTCCAGATGCTCTTGATGGTGGGGCATACGGTGCATGCAGTGTGCCCGGGCAAGAAGGCAGGGGACAAGGTTCGAACCGCGGTCCACGATTTCGAAGGGGATCAGACCTACAGCGAAAAACCCGGCCATAATTTTACTCTCAACGCCACCTTTGATGAGATCCGTCCCGAAGACTACGACGGCCTGGTTATACCCGGCGGAAGGGCCCCCGAATACATTCGCCTCAACGCGAAAGTTTTAGACATAGTGCGTCATTTTGCCCAAGCACAAAAGCCCATCGCTTCCATCTGCCATGGCCAGCTAGTGCTTGTGGCTGCCGGGGTGCTTCAAGGCCGCACCTGTACGGCGTATCCCGCGATCAAGCCCGACGTGGTGGCGGCGGGAGCTTCCTGGGCCGATGTGAATGACACATTCTCTAACGCCGAGGTGGACGGCTACCTGGTGACGGCCCCAGCTTGGCCCGCTCATCCCGCATGGATGCGCAAGTTCATGGAACTGCTGGGAACTCGTATCGAACCGTGATCTCCATGAGGGCATGACTATGTGGGAATTGTTGGCCATCGGGGCAGGCTCATTTACCGTGGCCCTTTCAGGGGCTCTCATGCCCGGGCCCCTTCTGACCATCACCATTACGGAATCGGTGCGACGCGGGTTTCGAGCTGGCCCATGGCTCATGACGGGCCATGCTGTGTTGGAGCTTGTCGTGGTCGTAGCCGTGGTGCTGGGGCTCGGGCCTTTCCTTAAGAAACCCACCGTCATGGGGGCCATTGCTCTGGGTGGCGGGGCCTTTTTGCTGATGATGGGCGTGGACATGGTTCGCAGCGCCACTCGTCTCTCGTTCAACCTGCACGCCCAAGAGTCTACTGAAACTTCGGGACGTCACCCCGTGGTACTGGGTGTTTTGGCAAGCCTTGCCAATCCTTATTGGACATTGTGGTGGGCTACTATCGGCTTGGGATATTTGGTGACGGCCATGAAAGTCGGTCCATGGGGCGTGGGTTGCTTTTTCGTTGGCCATGTTGTCGCGGATTTTGCCTGGTACAGCCTGGTGTCGTTGGGGGTGACCCAAGGGACACGGTTTCTAGGCGACCGTAGCTACCGATGGGTCTTACGGTTTTGCGGGCTGTTTCTTGTGGGTTTTGGGGCATGGTTTTTGTGGTCGGCCAAGAGCTTCTTGTCCCAGGCCTTTGCCTAAGTGTCAGGTCCCGCAAAGTCATGAACCGATTTCACAAAAAGTTGAGGTCTTTTTTGTTGCCAATTTTTGAGTGCCTGAATCGGGGTTATATGGCC